>PMJC01000067.1 GCA_003157235.1 Methanosarcina sp. | reverse complement strand
GGCAAGAACAACTTCATCCATAGGATTTGCCTTTATAGCATAGTGAATTTTTGCAAAGGGCATGCTTTCCACCAGATCTTCATAACTTTGCTCCATCTTCCGTAGATTAATGATCAAAAACGGTGTATCTTTATCCCGGGAAAACTTTTTGATTTTGTTGAAGTCATCTTTTGAAATAAAGTCCTCCACAGGAAACTTATACTGCTCTTTTCTCATATTTACTTTCTTAGTATATTCAAACTTATCTATAATTAAATTTTTGCATATTCTGACGAGTGATTCATAAAAACTGCTTTGTATCAATTATCAAGCCTATTATCAATTATTTTGATAAAAATATGAACAGAAGCTATCTAGATAGAAATTAATTTATATAATACTAATTATTGTTGAATATCAAAGTGTGATTCTATTGTTGAATATCAAAACGTGATTCCTGAGGGAACTCAGTGAAAATAATTCCACTTGTTCCTATTCTTTATCTTTCTGAGAAATATTTGCTTCTAAAAAAATAACACCCCTCAATTTCCACTGCAAAAGTTTTACTAACTTTCCTCTTTCTGATTTTTTATTTCTGCCCATTTTTGGATTCCATTTTTGGTACTACATAAATTTTTTTATTATTTGATTTACTTATCTATCCTCATCAATTCTTCTGTGCTCAAAACCTCATAAACGATTTTTGGAATTCTTTTAACCAAATCTATACTGTCTTTTGCATTGGGAAAATTCTTCATGTGGCAACATCTTGCCTACAGTATTTGGAAGATAATTCAATCAGTTCCAACAACTTATTTTCAGATTCTCATTTGACTCACCTGCAATGATCACAGATACCGGGCATCCAGCAAACACTTCTTTAAACTTTTAGAGGCTTCCTATGTATTTTGTTTTGATTATAGCTGTACCAAGTTCGGTGCCGATTCTTTATGTATATTTTACAACATCTACATAATATTCAAACTAATTTTATTCTTGCGTAGGTGCATCATGGCAAGGAGGAGCATCCCAATTCATCTCCGCTGCTGCTTTGATATGGACAGATAATAATTCAGCTAAAATTTCATAGAGTATTTCTAGAACCTCCTATGCATTTGCTTATGGGAAAGTTAAAATCTTTTATCAATAATTTTTACTCATGAAAATTCTTACTGATTTTGCTCTTAAGTGAGAATACATACTTTTTCAGTCAATTGGAGACAAGCTTGCTAATAATTGATTTTTTAATTGATTAAAAATTTTTTTATTGCTTTTGAGTCCATATATTTCAATAAAACAATTTCCTGAGAAAGACCTGTAGCTAACGTATAATTATTTTTAAAATGCTTATTTTACAGTACTGTTTTGTATCTTTCAAATTTTGAACTTTGGAAACAGGGTATTGTTTGTTCATTAAGAAAAGAAATTATTGATAATGCAAAGAAAACGAAATAGAGGACAGTTACAAAGCCAACTTGATTACCTTTTTTTTGAAAATAAAAAAGGGATGATTCTGGAAGCTATTATTATATATCCAGATTTTGGATATGCAAAAGTGGGTAAACATTGAGAAAGCGAAGCAAAAACAACGAGAAGCAGGGATGGAACCTGGATATAATAGAATGTTATGTTACACTTTGGGTATAAATTTCATAGCATAATGGACAGAAACTATGAGCTGATAAGAAACTTCAAAACAACAACTTCATCACTTAATGATTCTCAGGTAGATTCATACGGAAAAAATTAAATTGTTTACAGAAACAGAGGGATACTTGGGAGCAAAATCAAAAGGTTTTGATGCAGCAATGAAAAGAGCAGTTAAAGAACATCTACTGGGAGTGAATAATGTATTAAAACAAAGAGAATCAGCTAAAAATAGTTCCAAGGGAACGAGTTTATTCTGTAACTAAAAAAATGTTCAAAGCAAGAAAAGTTCTTATCACTGTTGTTCAAAGAGTGAATTTAAATATTTTGTGTACAGCTTTTGATTATAATCTCTATCAATTAATTACATTAAAATAAAAGGAATATTTTAAGGATAGCTGAAGCTATCTTTAAAATTGAAGAATAATGAACCAGAAAAGAAAAATCTGTTCAAATAAATAAATTAGAGAGATAGATTTTGGACAGGATTTCTGTGAAGAAAAAATTAGAAGTAAATTGAAATTCTCTACAGTTTTGCTTTATAGCACAAAAGTAGCTTAAAAACTGAGTTCGTTAGTTAATAACGGTTATCGGGGAAGTTTCCACCCCAGCAGCATGCTACGGGATATTCTACTGAAATAAAATGTGTAATTAATTAGTAAGTTGACTCTATAAAATAGACTTCATGGATTCGTTTATACGAAGGATGAGAAATTGCGGAAACTATAGTAAGGGGAGATAAAGATATTGGATAAAATTATTTAACTAATTTTTGAAAAAAGTTGTGAAATTAATTATAAAACCATTTTTCTAGCCTCTACATAATATCTTTTCTCATTTTCTTTTCCAAGAGAAAATGACTTTCTCGGAAGGATCCCCTTCTCTATTATAAGAGAAAAAAATTCGCTCTTTTTTAAGGGTGGGAGAAAGAAACCAATATTACCCTGTCTTTTCCCGATCTTTTCTACAATTTCAGGATCATGCTCATATTCAATAGAGCAATTAGCAATCACCGCATCAAGAGTTTCAACCTCCAGATCACAACCAACGGTATTTAAAATAAGCTTCCCACATTTGTTTTTTGTAACAAACCCAATTGAATGGCTATCAACTGAAGAATTATAAAATATGTGACAGGTTGGAGATTCTATAATCTTTGCATTGAACTTTTTGAGCAGTTCGTCAGGCTTAACTCCTATTACAACTCTGTGAATTGGTTCAAATGAAAGCCCTGGATCATGGATATTCACAAGTTCTACTAATGCGTATCTTGCAGGATGAAGGTTAGGTACAGTTCCTTTAATTTTTTCCCAAAAATTTTTTGCTGCAGCAAGGCTGTGATTTCCATCACCAACAAGAAACATTCCAAAGTTGTTAACTTTATTGGAAATTTCTTTAATTATTTTTTCGTCGCATATCTTATAACCGATGATATG
>PMJC01000107.1 GCA_003157235.1 Methanosarcina sp. | reverse complement strand
TCCAATGACAAATACACATGTTATCTTTCTCATCCAAAAAGAGGGTCTAAAACAATGGAAGCTATGGAATTTCTTCCGACTCTAAAGGAATAGCAGTTCATGAGGGTGAAAAGTCTGCGTCATTTATTAATGTGGTCACACTTTTTGTAATCTCATCTCAGAGAGCTTAATGGGATTGAAGAGAAAATAAACAGCGATGAGCTATAGCAATAAATCAATTTTTAACAGAAATGAAAAAGTACAGTGATGATTGCAAAGAAAAAATTTTCTAATCTTTTAATTTAACATACAAGTTTTAGATCACGTTATTATTAGATAGTTTTTATAATAAAGATCGATATACTTTATTATTTGGTTAATTTTATTTACAAAATGTTATTGATGCAGTCTGGAAGCAATTTTTATATCCCTCCCTCATTTATATTCAAGTAAGTTTTAAAAAGCTCAAACAATGTTATTTGGTGTAACTCTCTCGGAATTATATTGAAAAATCGCGACACAAGGTATTCAAAGTTGCAATAAAAATAATTTAATTTATTCTAAATGATTCCGCACTTAGGTGAGGTTAGAGCAGACATGCTTCAACTCGTGAAAACGAAAGCATTTATCAAAATGGACATTTAATCATAAAGATTAAATATTTAATGGGTTGCCAATAAATTATACTATGGATTGCTTGTTGTCACTTTTTCCATTTGTAGTAATCCTACTTTAAAGTGCATTGGCATTAATTCTAATATTCCAAGCTCATATGACAGCGTGGGAAAATTTAGAAGTCTAATTCGGATTATTTGGCATGATGAGAATACTATGAAGTAAAGTTTTTTAAAATATTATAAGGTTCTTAAGTTGGATAAGCGAAATCGGAATTAAATTCTTGGACAAGAAGATCGGAAAACTAGCTATGTGGTTCGTTACTCACTGCAGCAAATGGGCAGAAGCCTCCCTATATATAGATAGTATCTGAGGCACGTACAATTATTTATGATATCAAACTTGGTAAGTCCTATTTGCCTTTTTTTAATCAAAAAAGGAGAAATCTGTGAAGAAATCGATGGTACAAAGGATATAGGAAATTAGGGAAAAGGTAACTGTCAATCTGCGATGCAGGGAATAGGGGTTCGTACCTATTCAGGTAACTGCTTGTGAGTGACTACATAATTTTCCCTCGGAACGTTGATTGTCTAGATAAAGTGTTGAATCTTGAGACTTGTTAGTATCTTCTGGGATCGTAAAAATTTACCATTAATTACACTAGCAATTGGCTGCAATAAATAAAAAATATAGAAAAGAATCAAAATCTTTAAATCTAAATAAAGAAATTGAACTATGTAAAATCAGTTATAGTTTAGGTAAAAAATTTTATTCTTTGAATCGGAGTAATAAAACTGAAAAATGTTATATTTATCTCCATGAGAAAAGGAGGTTTAAATTAGATTTTCAATATTTTTGGAATTAGGATCCATTATTTTTTATATCTACTTATCTCAAGAGTGTGATTATTTAGTAATTTTTTAAATCAAAGATACTTTCCAGTGGAAATAGGCGGGTCATTACCATAACTGTTAATACGGTGTACTTCCATTGCATCTACTGCAATTATAGATTAAAATTATAAGCTGATATACCAGTTTCATCTAAAGATTTGATAAAAGAAAATATGTAATACAGGTTTTATCAAGTCCTGGCAGCGTTTTAAGGTGTGTAACATTTCATCCGTATATATATTCGAATGTTATAAATATAAAAATTTTAAGTAACCATCTGTGGCAAATTAACTATTGGAAAGTCATGCAGAAAAAGCTATTGTATTATTCTAGGAGAATTTCAATAACTTCCTCAATTTTGTCATATGTTTATGAATAATATATAATTGATTCGTTAAAATCAGAGGTTTAGCAAAATCCTCCTAGCTATTATAACCTTAAATTGTCGAAAAATTTGATTTTCATCGTCTAAAAATATTTGAACAAAAAGTTATGTAAAGAAGTACATTCAATAGCTATGGATTCATGGCAGTTTGAAGGAACTTTACATGGCTTCAGGAAGCAGGTAAAGTTTAAAGATATTTATTTAAAGATTATCTTTGTAGGAAATTTGATTTTCAAAAATCCTGCAAATTTGAAATTAAAATTTGTAGGTTCATTCTGCAGCTGAGAGTCTGAAAATATGATAGTATACCTTTTAAAATAAATAGTGTATTATTAAACATATTAATAGTAGCTGTATATCGACCTAAATATATGAAGAGTTCCCCTCTCCCATAAACAAGAAATCTTAAACAAGATTTTCAATTAATCAAACTTATGATGGCAATTATTAATTAAAATTCGATATAAGTTATTTACATTTGACATTCTGCAGGTATATATAAATGTATAAATTTGTTTGTATATTCCCGATTATTATTCATTGGAAGTTAGATTAATTTTAAGCTGCTATCATATTGAGAAAATGAATGGCATTCTGGTGTACATCTACGGAAAATGGATTACATTATAAATATCAAATTTAAATCAATTGTCTTAATTCATTAGGTCTCTTATTTCATTAACCTTTAGAGGGTCGTTCATGATAAAAACTCAATCTTTAGATGGCTTATTCGAAAAATTACTTGATGGGAAATCAATTTTCAAAAACAAAGAAGTTCTTCGGCCTTCCTACACGCCTGACCTTTTATTACACCGGAATGAGCAGATCAATGGCCTTGCAACGATATTGGTTTCTGCACTAAGGGGTGAAACACCTTCTAATGTGCTGATCTATGGTAAAACAGGGACAGGGAAAACTGCTGTTACTCGTTATGTGGGAAAGGAACTTGAGAGGGTAAGTGAAGATAAGTCACTGTTTTGCTCTGTTGTGTATATCAATTGCGAAGTGATTGATACTCAGTATCGACTACTTGCCAATCTTGCTAGACAGTTCGAAGAAGATGTTCCTATGACTGGCTGGCCAACTGATCAGGTCTTCACGAAGTTTAAGGAAGCAATTGATTACAGAGAGCAGGTTGTTATCATAATTTTGGATGAAATCGACAAGCTGATCAAAAAAGGTGATGATGTCCTCTATAACCTTTCCAGAATTAATACAGATCTGCAGAAAGCCAAGGTGAGTATGATCGGGGTTTCAAATGATCTAAAATTCACTGAGTTTCTGGATCCAAGGGTTAAAAGTTCCCTGGGTGAGGAGGAATTAATTTTTCCTCCTTATGATGCTGAGCAAATCAGTGACATCTTGAAGCAAAGGGCAAAAATGGCTTACAATGATGGAGTACTGGGCGAGATGGTAATCCCACTATGTGCTGCTTTTGCAGCCCAGGAACACGGTGATGCTCGTCGCGCACTGGACCTTTTACGTGTGTCAGGGGAAATTGCAGAAAGGGAAGATCAGCCCAAGGTTCTTGAAGAGCATGTCAGACGTGCTCAGGAAAAGATTGAAATCGATCGTGTAGTGGAAGTTGTAAGGACCCTCCCCACGCAGTCTAAACTCGTGCTATATAGTATTATCTTGCTGCGGAATCGAGGCCGAGAAGGTAAAAATGTTACAACAGGAGAAATGTATAATGTCTACTGTCAGCTATGTCATCACATTGACGTAGATATCCTTACACAACGCAGGGTTACTGACCTGATGTCTGAACTTGATATGCTGGGAATAGTCAACGCAGTGGTCGTAAGCAAAGGTCGTTATGGCCGGACAAAAGAGATTTCTCTCAGCGTTCCCATAGAAAACACTCGCAAGGTNNGAAGTATTTAAATATATCATCTCTAGCTGTTTCCTTGTAGCTGCGTTGCGATTTCATTGATTTGTCTGACTTTTCATTACTTCTGGTGCTCAATTTTCGGTAGCTTTGATTTGTTGTAGCTCTGAATGACTCCTCTTATTAATTATATTTTTCCTTCAATAGTTGACACGAAAAAACTTGGTTCATATCTCTCAATCTTTTTTTTTATAAATTTCTCTAGAAAATTCAATGTTGTAGAGTTATGAAGTAGAAATTATGTATAGTCGCCAATAAACGACATTGTGATTTTTTGATTATATTTTAGAGTTTATGTATCTATTCATTGACTTGGAGCGCTAGATTTTTTTCTCGTTTGAATTTTGTTAATACTCCAGGAATAATTTTACTGGAAGTTTATATCTTAAAGTTGTGAACTCGACTCATTTTTCAGGTGTCATAATCCATTTTCACTCGATGCATACTATTTTGATAATTCTATTTTCCCCTCTTGGTTCCATTTGAATATCCAGAAGCTTGCTGCGGGGATGGAAACTTTCCAGAGAACCTTTATTAAATCACTGATTCATATTTAAGCTATTTTTGTGCTATAAAATAGAATGAATCATACAAATCATTGTGCCTATAAAATAAGATATCAAATGGTTTTCGATATGTTGTATCATAAAAAATTTTTTCTAGACAATGACATCATCAACTATTGAAATTTATATGCTTTGAAGTTGGTAATATATATTTTTTGAGTCTATACAATTTTTAATGATGTTGGTCATGCACATTTTTACGTTTGTGCTGGAGTAAAATATCCTCCTTCAAGAGTAAGGTAGATTCTAAAAAGTATCAAGCAAGGAAGGTCTTTAAAAAATAATATGAGATTGAAAAACAGTTCTTAATAGCGAACTGTGTGGTGATTGAAGTTGCATTTGAATCGTTGGTAATGTTACAATTCCCGACGAACTTTCAAAACTATATTGAAAATCAGGGAAATCAGGAAGAAAATGAAGCATCTAAAAATGAAAAGATTTTATTTCGAATCATTCCTTTATATCTTTTGGCTCTGTAGAAATCCTCTTATTTATGAAATGCAAATAATTTTTAATTAAGCTTGTAGACTCGAGTTTTTAGATTCGAATTTAATCTTAGAAGACCAATTTAAAGGGAATTTCTAAAGAGTCATTATTCCATTTACTGAAGCAAAATACAGTTAGTTATGTTGAATATCATCGTTTAATGGGATTAAAAGAAGTAGATCTGCTTTTGAAATTATCGACTACTAGTTAGTTAAGTACAAATTACAACAAATGTTGTCTTTAGTGTCACGAATCTGGTATAGTAAATGGAAATTTAAAGTTGCCTGCTCTGCAGGCAACTGAATAAGTTCGATCAATTTTTATATATACTTTTATATTGACTTCTTTAATGTTAGTTTTTGTGGCCTTATTTAGCTCACTGAATGACTCTGAATTTTATCAAATCAAGATGACTTTTAAGTTCAAAAAAATCAAGAAATAGGAAGTCCATTGAAATTTTCTCTTCTTTTAATGTATCTCTTTTCATCTTTTCTTTATTCTTCAGCCGTCTACAATCAGGGTCACATTTTGAATTTATGTTCCTATAGAACTTACACAATTAAACGTGGAAATTATAGCCTTGACCTTCAACCGTCATAAATATGTTTCAAATTAAAACGTAAGTTGTACCTTAATTTTATACGCCTAGTGCATAAGTGGTATTCCTAGCAAATCGATCGACACTGAATTCTCTCAATTTTTTTGTGGGTTTAGTAACCCCATTCGCGGCCAATGACATTGTTTAGATTATTAATATTTTTAAGGTTTAAAGAATCAAAAAACGTCAAATCCATTTAAATTCCCCCTCTTTTTAATGCATCTCTTTTTATCTTTTTTATTCTTCAGCCGTCAAAAATCAGGGTTAGGTTTTGAACTTATGTTCCTGTAGGACTCACGCAGTTAAACTTGTAAATCAATAGCATTAAACCTTCAATGGTCTAAAATATGCTTCAAATCAAAATGTATATTGTACTTGAATTTATACTTCTAGTGCGTAAGTCCTATTCCAGTAAATCCCTGACATAGATTTCTCTCAATG
>PMJC01000034.1 GCA_003157235.1 Methanosarcina sp. | reverse complement strand
ATTTCTCTCATTGCTTCTGCCCACCTGGAGGTGGAGTCTGCCATAAGGGACACGTCTAATCCCATGTCGCGGTAATATTCAGCAATTGTGATCCCTGTATAAACAGATGCTTCCCTTGCAGCTACAGGCATGTTTGAAGTGTTGGCTATAAGGACAGTACGCTCCATAAGTGGCCTGCCAGTCTGTGGGTCTTCGAGTTCTGGGAAATCATGCAGAACGTCTGCCATTTCATTTCCACGTTCACCACAACCGACGTAGACCACAATTTCGGTATCACTCCACTTCGAAAGCTGCTGCTGTGTAACGGTTTTACCGGACCCGAAAGGTCCTGGAATTGCCGCAGTACCTCCCTTTGCTACAGGGAAGAGTCCGTCAAGGATTCTCTGTCCTGTAACCAACGGCTTTGTGGGCAGTAGTTTCTTCGCCACAGGTCTGGGTCTACGCACAGGCCATTTCTGCATCATTTTCAGCTCTGTCCCATCAGTCAAAGTGCAGATAGTATCTATAACAGTGAAGTTTCCGCTTTTAATTTCGGAGATTGTACCCGAGATATCCGGGTGCACCATGATCTTGTGTTCAACGTTTACAGTTTCCTGAACGACTCCAATCACGTCTCCACCTTTGACAACATCTCCCTTTTTGACAACAGGTTTGAATTCCCATAGTCTTTTGTGGTCAAGTCCGTCTGCAGTAACACCTCTCTGAATGAAGCTGCCCATCTTCTCAAGCAGAACGTGCAGAGGCCTTTGAACCCCGTCATAAATACTNNGTCTCTTCATATACCTGGATAATGGTTTTGGGCCCCACTATCTGGATGACTTCACCCATTAAACCTTCATTACCGACTTTGACCAGGTCATACATTTTTGCCTGTAAGCCGATAGCGGTGACGACAGGCCCAGCCACACGATAAATTTCACCTTTTACTTCCACAGATCAACACCTACCGCTTGTTTTATTTTGTCTCTTAAACTCATTACGCCTGCTCCGCTGCCTCCCATAGTTACTATTGTGGGCTGGACAGACTCATTTAAGTTTTTCCTTAAAATTTCCGGCAGAGTACCAATATCATCATTATGCATTACAATAATCCCTATACTCTTATCTTGAAGAACAGATCTTACCGCAGACTCGATGGCACTTTTGTCAGCAGTTTCGTAAACTTTTCGGATACCAGCTAGCCTGAATCCCGTAACAAAATCGCCTTTTCCGATCACTGCTAATTCCATTAAATAACCACCAACTGATCTTTTATTAAGCTCTCATCGAGGCCAGCTTCCTTACCCCTATAGATAATCCGGAGATTGGTGACCTCATTGTTTTTATGGATAATGTAGTCCATAACAGGCATAATTGAGATCGGAGAAGCATGCGAAAAAGTGGTTGTATATTCAAGATATTTTCTTGTGAGTCTTCTTTCAAGATTAATCAGAGAATCCATATCCTGATCAGCAACACCTGAAATTGAATTCCAATAATGCGTTTTTTGGAGCTCATTGACAAATTCTCCATATGGAAGAGACGCCAGTTTCTCGATATTCAACTCGAGCCCACCCTCAATCATGAGAGGCATGATCTCATCAGACTGCTCAATTCTTGATTTCTTTAGCCTGAAGAGATTACTCAAATTCTTAACATCGACCTCCAGCTTGATGAACCTGGTTAAAAGCTTACGATCCTTAGATTTTGGTTTTCCGATTGCTTCAAACAGGCTTGAGTAATACATCTTGTCAAGTGCATTTTCTATGTCTGCCAGGTTAGTTCCGTCAAATCCCTGCAGCAAGGGATAATACTCAGTCTTTCTCAGGGACTCAACGATTTCCTGAGATGTGGCCTTGGCTGCAAGTTCTGACAAGAAGCTGTAAGTAAACTGCCCAGTAGCAATCAGAAACTCCAGGATTTCTTCAACAGATGCGTTGTAGAGTTTACCACGGAGAAGTGTTTTGACGTTCCAGATTTCATACCTTTTTAGATATGCAGTAATCAGGTAATTCAGCTCTCCTGATGAAATTCTTCCCAACTTATCAAAGGTAAGCGCAAGATTTCTGTTTAATGCGTGTTCTGCCAAATCGCCACCGCTGTATTTCATTGCCAGTTCGTCAACATCGTTTTTGTATTCAGACTCTTGGATGAAACGGGTAATTTCATCAATCCCCATATTTAGCAGCCGGGGATATGATTCTTTAGGAAGCAACTTACTCTTCATCACGCGGACACGAGTTACGGCATAAGCATAGTTAGAACTGCCTTTTTTCTTCTTTTGTGAGGGGGTTTCCCCCCGGAATCTCTCCAAAAGCCGCATCGAACATCACCCGTGTAAAATATCAGATATCTGCTTTAATGAACGCTCATATACGTTTTTTAGGATTGAATCGTATGTGAAATCTAACCTGACTGTTCCATCCTCGTTTTCCTGAACAATGCCGCCAATAGAATTTATGTTACCAGCGTAAGATAAAGAAGATAATTTNNTCAGCTTTATGCTTCTCGATCAGAGCACTTAAAAGCTTCTCGGCTTTAGAAGCAGGCATTGATTTTATAGACTCATACATATTATTATAAACCTGGTCTAAAAGTTCCTTCCGTTTGTTGAGCCTTATTCTTTTTACTTCCAGATTTGCACTGGATATTACTTGCTGGTGCAATTTTTTAAGGTCCTCTTCAGCTTGTGCAAGGCTGTCTCCGAGCATTTTTTTTTGGGCATCTCTAGCCTCATTTAGAATTTCAGATACTTTTACATCAGCTTCAGCCTTGATCGTGGAAACCTCAGCCTGCGCACCATTCTGGATATCCCTTAAAACGATATCTAGTCCCATGCTTCTACCTCCAAATAAACAAGAGCAAAGAATGCCCTAGAGAGCAAAAAATGCCCTAAGAGAACAAATGATGCTCTTAAAGAACAAACTGCCCTACAATCTTAGCGCATAGATGCCCTCATGGTTAAAGAGCAAAGGATGCTCTAAAAAATTTAAGAGCAGGGGATGCTCCTAAATCAATTTATCTGCTGAGTAAACACTACTTTATAATTATTTTATAAGCAGTGCCACGACAAGACCGAAAATAACGATGGTTTCTGGAATGACAGTAAGGATCAGACCCTTACCAAACAAGGCTTCATTCTCTGCCATTGCACCAATTGCTGCAGAACCGATTTCCTTTTCTGCCCACCCGGATGCAAGACCAGTTCCTGTAATTGCAATTCCTGCTCCGATTGCTTTAAGCCCTGCGTCTCCAATCATTTGTGTAGCTACTGCTACTGTTCCTGCGTCTACCATGATTTTTATTCCTCCGTGTATTTTCTAATGTAACCAAATGGATTGAATTTTTTCCCCCCGCCTTGATAGAATTTTCCGAAAAATTCTACATACTGCAACCTAAGTGAATGCAGTCCGGGAGCGATGATACTCAAGACAGTGTTAAGAGCATGTCCGAGTATAAATACGATTATTGCAGCTATTGCTACGAGACCAATCTTGGAATGATCAGCCCATATCATGCCGAAAGCAATAGTATTGATAGTTGATGCGATGTAAATCGAAGACAGACCGACTGCAATAATACGGGCATAAGACAATGCGTTACCCATAAGAGATGGCAATTCTACCGGACCTTTGATACCTTCACCCATAGTGAGCATCACAATTCCGAAAAGAAGAATAACAACACCGACATTAGTCAGCCCTGAAATAACACCAAAATAGCCGAGAGCTGCAAAGAGTACACCAAGCTCAATAATCATCCAACTGCCTTTTTCAAGAACTGCATGTTTTAATCCATGGTGTTTGGAAATGTTTATAAATCCAAGAATATACCCAAGGTTTAAATGCAACAGTCCTACTGCGACAGATACTCCAATCATAGTCATTACCATGTGAGCTCTGTGGACAGGGAATGTAAATTCTTCACCGCTAATTCCTGGAAATAAAGTAATTGTATTCCAGAAAGGTAACAACCCTGCCACATTTTCGCCTTCGCTATGCAGACTTGCTAACGGGAATCCAAGAAACTCACCATAAATAATACCAAATATAAATGTTGAGATCTGACAATANNGCCATTGCTCCCAGAATAATTGCGTATCCGATGTCTCCGAGAATCATCCCATATATCAATGGGAACGTAATAAAGATAATCGAAGAGGGATCGATTTCAGTGTATTTGGGTCTGGAATACAGATTCATGATCTCCTGCATAGGTGCCACT
>PMJC01000213.1 GCA_003157235.1 Methanosarcina sp. | reverse complement strand
TAGAGTTGCTTATTAAAGGTGGTGCCAATCTCAATATTCAAGACGAATATGGTCGAACTGCTTTGATATATTCGGCACAAACTGGGTATAAGGATGTTGTTGAGTTGCTCATTAAAGGTGGTGCCGACCTTAATATTCAAGAAGAAAATAGCAACACTGCTTTGGAGATTGCGGCAAAAATGGAGTTTAAGGACATTGTAGAGTTGCTTATTAAAGGTGGTGGCAGTTTTAGATCATAATTTTATTTGAGAAACACACAGATAGTTGATTTTTCTATTTATGATTGTGATTTAGGCTAATTAATTTCAGTGTTCCATGAGCTCCAGATTTTTCATTAGCTTTAAGCTATCCCTAACAACCTATGATAAATAGTAATTTATCAATCTCTTACAGATATCTAATAGCTATCATTAGTCAATCCTTGGCAACAATTGAAACCATTTTTAAAAATAGGCCACCTACATTCTGATCCACAAAAATTTAAAACTTGATTAGCCTAAAATTAGTAAAATTTCAAATTTAAGTTTACATAATTAAGCAAAGTTTCAAAAGTAGACTATTATACTGAATTATGAATTTCTGTTCGATCTGTATCAATATATATCAATCTAGATGATGATTTTTCGGTTTTATCTGTGTTAATCTGTACGATAATTTTCAGTTTAATCTGTATCCATCTGTATTAATCTGTATGATGACATTCAGTTCAATCTGAATCTCTCTATTGACCACGGTATATGAAGATTTTCAGTTTGATCTGTATAATCTGTATAACATACAGACAAATTAAAAAAGTATACATACCATTATCTGTATACATACAGAGTATGACTGACCGTAAGCGAATTAATATTAATATCCCAATGGATTTATATCAGCAAGTCACTCAATCAAAATATACTTGAACAGAAGCAATCACAGAAGGTCTTATATTGCTTTTGTCCGGTTCATCAAAAAATAATGACAATGAAATTAACCACGATATCTTAAACTTACAGGAATCTAGGATTAATGATTTGCAAACTCATAATGAGACTTTGATAAAAGAACTTGAAGACCTTAAAAGAAAAGAACCTGAGAATAAGAATATCCTGCAATTACATGAAGTTAGGATCAAGGATTTACAAGATCAATTAAGAGCAAATCAAGATCAATTAAAAGAAAAAGATGAACAATTGAAAGCACAGGCTATCCACATTCAAACGCTGCTTAATCAAAAGTCTATAGAAGCACCTGGAGCAAAGAAGCACTGGTGGATATTTTGGTAGGTTCGACAGTAATTGTACTACTAAATAAAATAACCAGGTTTAAATAAAAATATTAAATAATTGACTAATTTTAATTTTCTCTACCAAAAGTAAATTTCTAGAGAATTTTCTCCCTGATTTTGTCTGCGTCCATGACGCCTATCTCGACGTTCTGATTCAGGTTTTCTGATACAACATTTGTTTTTCTATATACTCGCCTGCCAAAGTCTGGCGCAAGACGGCGTTTGAGTATCCAAAGACATATTCGAGTGTCTCCAGCTTTTGCTGATGAATTTAAGCTTTCCAAAAGTGTTTTTGCGGCATCAGCATTCCGCTTTTGAATGTATTGATAAAACTGATAATATTTTCCAGATTTCTCTGTCTGCCCCTTTTTAAGCCAATCATTTAACGTTTGATACGTAATTCTGGCTGCGGAAGCAGCGAGAGCATAAGTAAGTCCAAGTGGAATATTTTCACCGATTTTCTGTTGTATTTCTGGAGTTAATTTCGTAGGTCTTGCCATTGGTAGCATCGTTCCCACGATTTAAAATAACTATGAATGAATGCTGTATTTATATTTACTTAGTTTTCTTAGACACAACGGCGGGGTTTATATATGTCAAATCTAAAATGAGCCATTTTAAGGCGATTTTGAGACATTTTCTTGAGTTGAATATTGATATAACCATGAAATAATCAAAAACAATTACTTTAAGGGCTGAGATTTAGAGCCTATCCTAAAAGTTTTGTAACCTAGTATAACTTTTCAATACACAATTGGAATGGATACTCGGATGCTGTCGATCAATGATACCTTTTACAGCGTGCCATTATTGGCATTTCGGATAGGCTCTAAATCAAAAATGAACGATTATGGGGCGATTTAAGGCATTTTCTTGAGTGAGATAGGGTTATTACCCTAAGGTCAGCTCGTTCAAGGTTAGCTCTTTCAATGTTACCTTCTTTAAAGTTAGTTTTTTATCTAATTCCTGCCAGAACCTCTTTCCTTCATTCCAAAATTTTTGTTTATCTTGTATCAACTGTGAATTAAAAGCAACCATATTAGCATGGTCCTGAATATAGGTCTTTTACTACCTGAACCTTGAAGACATGTTTGGTTATATACTGCTGTCTTTGTGAAATCCTCGAGACCTTGTGGTTATCAACGAAAGTAATTGTCTCAAAGTTATTCTTGTGAGCTGCAAGTGAAGATATATCCGCAGAAATAGAAGGTTTGTTTAAAGGTATTTTAGAACTTCGAATTTTTTGTGAGATGCATTGTTTATATATATTTTTATATGTGATTTAACTAATTCTTAACCTATCCTAATTTGTCTATCATCCTTAGAAAAAGGAAATAGGAATTAGAAAAGATTTTTACCAGAGATTAATGAAAAAAAATGTAAAGGTGTTTTGATAAAATTTAAAAATTTCTATCGGATGCACAGCATTCCAAAGATTTGGTTTATTAAAAATCAATAAAATTGGGGTGGTATCACCTTCTGCTAGCAATTGTATATGTTAATGCCATCGCTCTGGATGCAAATAAATTATTCCAAATCAAATATTTTAATTTGCTATATGATTCTTTTTTTGGTTTTCCCTGATTGTCAACGTAATTTTTAAAAAATTATGATAGACCTCTGGTTTTCATGAGTAATTTAGATATCATTATGAGCGTATGACATAATTTAGGAGTTTATTTACAATCCTTTTTATGAAATCTGAAGTTGTACTATCCTCACAGTTTCAATGTAAACTCCATCACTCCACATTCACTACCAAATAACTGGTTTTTAATCTCAGAACATTAGTTAAAAATTTATAATTATTCGGGTAGCTTTGTAAGGACTGCATTATTTTTTTATAGGAACTGGGAAAATTTTGTAGCACTCACTAAATACTTTAATAGTTGCGAAAAAAATGTAAATAAGGAAAAGTATAATGACTGTAAGGACAATGACTGATAATAGCATCGATTTTTTTGCTTTTTCTCACAATTACTGTTAAATAGATCTTCCCTATAAATACCTTTCTAAACCGTTACTTTTTCCGTGGGATAAATCCAACTTTACTCATAATGTTCTGTCCTTTTTCGCTCAACACAAAGTCACAGAAATCTTTTGTGAGTCCTTCTTTGGGTTCACCATTTGTATAGAAGTAAAGCGATCTGGAAAGTGGGTATGTGCCGCTTAAAATGCTTTGAGTAGTTGGCAATACAGGACCATTTCCTTTGTCCAGGCTTAAGACCTTTATGCTGTTATCGACGTATGCAAAGCCTATGTACCCGATTGCATTTTGATTATGAGATACTTCAGTGACTATTCCTCCTGTAGTAGCCTGAGTAAGCGCATCAGGTCGGACCTCATCACCGAGCAAAACATCTTTCTTGAAGTCTGCATAAGTTCCAGAACTGCTGTCCCTAGAAATTGCGGAAATTTGTTTATCCTCGCCCCCAACTTGTTTCCAGTTACTGATACTCCCATTATAGATACCCTGAAGCTGGTTAAAGGTAAGTTTTGAAATAGGATTNNACTGTAATACCGTCATAAGCAATTACATGCTCTAATGGGTTGATTCCACTTGTGTTAGCTTTTTTGATTTCTTCAGTTGTCATTTCTCTAGATGCAGTAGCAATGTCCACTTCTTTGTCAATTAGAGCTGCAATTCCAACACCTGTTCCACCTCCAGTAACTGACACACTTTTCCTGGGGTTTTCATTCAAAAATTTTTCAGCCTCAGCCTGTGCAAGAGGCAGAAGTGTATCAGACCCTTTCACAGAAATGCTCTGTGATTTTACAGCAGTAGTTTCCTGTACGGGTGTTCCGCCTGATGAGTTATTCTGAGCAATGGAAGAACCTTCACTATTCTTTCCAGCGCAACCAATGCCCAGAAACACAAGCCCAATTAAAACTAATATAAGAATTTTGTATTTTTTTGATTTATTTACCATATTAAAGACACTCCGTTAAATGAATAGGGCTAAATCAGCAATATTAATCTATTAACTTCTAACTCGTATAATAATCAACAGACGAAGTAATTATATGAAGATTCGGTATCGAAGTATATAATTAGTATTAAAGTATATAATTAAGCGGATTACTTAAGTATTTTTATGTAAAATTAGTTGACGGTAGAAATATCACATAATTATATTGGAAAAATATAAAATATAACTATCTGAGAAAGATATTTAGTATTAATATCAAAATTATATTCCATTGTGCATAAGTCTTATCAGGAAAGACCCTCATCTCCTAATTCATTTTGGATTTTACAATGTTACTATTATTAATTGCCACCTTGAGAACCGTTTTTACGATCTACTTGGCCATCAGGGTAACCTTCATCGTAGCCATGTGTGTAGCCTTCATCATAGCCATTTGTGTAGCCTTCATTAGTGTTGTTATGACTTAAACCGGATTTGATGTCATAAAAACTGCCATTAAAACCGGTTTGATAGCTGGTTCTATAGCCGGCTGCATAACCTCGTTCGTAGTTGGGGCTTTTTAGACCCCATAAGATTGCTACTGCAGCTGTCAATCCTACTACAAAAATGACTATCAGCAAAATAGACAGTATCTTCTTTACGCTGTAACCCAATATCATTTTATTTTCATACCGTTGGTTGTCCACTAAATGTCTCCTCGGCAAGTTTACTAATTTAATCTCATATTTTTGAGTTGATCTCAAAACCCATTTCATTTTTAGCAATTATGATTTTACAATATTACTTTTATTATCAGAATCCAATTAACACTACAATAAATGTAAATATTCAAGTAACTTTTGGACATTATAATTTTACTTATAAAAAAGGAAAAAAATCGTAAACTTATTGAAGTTAATGTTTTTTTGTTATTATGCTTACATGTGAAGAAATCCTTGAAATCCATGCAGTTGGTCCTGAGAGTATTATTTCTGTAATTCATAGACTTGAGACTACTTTAGAAGAGCAAGCTATTCAAAGCACTGCTCTTGAAGAACTTGTAAAGATTTTCGAATCTTGCTTCAATTAAAACAATTGCAAAAGTAGCAAACCTCTTTCTACTGATTTTTTTGTCAAAAAACACAAAGCCTTTGTAAAAAGAGTTGTAAAAAACCTGGGGATGAAGAAGGTCATACCGAAACAACTCTTAAAATGATTAATAATCGTGATTTTGTCATTATATTCTTTTCCGTGCTAATTTGCAGGAAGAACTTCAGAGTCTCAGCTCTCATTTAAGAAATTTATAGGCATATGTTGGTTACTAGTAGGTCTGTGAACATGAAAATACTTCCAGAAAATTGCAGATTTGCCAAAAAAAAGGAACATTCCAGGGTCTCTTGAGTGAGGTTTAACTCTAAGGCGGGAAGTCTTCTGTTCTGAAATTACTGGTTTGTGTTCATTTCTAGCTAGCTAATTTCGGGACTATCAACTAGTAGGAGCCGGTAAGAAAATAAATAATAGACATCATATGTCATAAAATAAAATTGTTTGGACGTATTTCATATGAAAATGAGGCTTTATTAAAACTCAAATAATTTCTACAATTGGATAATAAACAACGTTAATTTTAAATTGTATTTTATATGATCAAAAATGGTATCATCTGAGATAATTCCTATTTTTTGTATTTTTGATCTTAGATCATTGGTTGCAGATTCAAGAGAATTGGTAGGAGATTTTGCAGAATGAGCTAAAACATTAATAACTTCTTGATAGTTCTATTTTGCTTCATAAGGTAAAGTGATTATATCAAAGATACTACATAATTCAGAAGATGCCCAAAGTAAACTGTCTTTATTTATACCAGAGGCGGAGTCATTTTTTTTCCTATACCCAATAACTTAATTACCTTAATTAATTTTTTATATGGTTTTTCAATTTGTAGAAATAATTCCTGAACTAATGCGGTTAGAACTACTGACAATAGCATCAATATTTTTTTTCGTTTCCTGAAAAATTCTTTCTTTATAAAGCTGAAATCTTAAAGCTCTTTAAAAACCTATAATAGATGTGAAACACCATTGTTAAGGGTATGAAAAGCGATTTCACCACACCAGAATCTTTAGATAAAAAAAACCAGAAAGCAGCTGGAGTTGAGAAAGAATTTCCAAGAAAAGTTTTCGCACGAAATCAAGGAACAAAGGGCCCTTTAAAAGTAATCATTATTGGAGGGGGAGCCTGTGGTATGGCAGCTGCTACCAAAATTAGAAGACAGAGTGATTTTGAGATAACAGTAATTTCACGCGATTCCCATACTGCTTACAGTCACTGTGGAATCCCTTTTGTTTTGAGTCGGGAAATTAATAGTTTTGAAAAACTTATTGTAAAATCCTTGGATTTTTTCAAGAAAAACAGGATAGATGTTAAGCTAAATGAGG
>PMJC01000336.1 GCA_003157235.1 Methanosarcina sp. | reverse complement strand
CCTTGAAGAAGAACTTGTTGGTTTTCTGGCACGCAGGAATATCATAAATACAATTGCAGAATGAACCAAATATGAAAGCCAACATTTCGCAGATGTGCACATGTGTATAATTCATTTGCCTACTTGCCCACTATTATTATTGAAAGCTAGATCAATTTTGAAGCTATTTTCATATTGAAAAAATAGATGGATTCTTGTGTACATCTGTAGAAAGTATACTAGAGAAAAAACTTTGAGAAAAAAGAACCAGAAAAAGACTAAACTAATAAAATAGATAGCTATTCAGCCTGGAAAAAAATCAATTACCATCTTTACTGGGCTTCAATGAGCGAATTTTGGTGGTCTAGTCTTAGATTACTATAGGCTATTGATCATGTTTTTCATTTTTTCATCAGTTAGTAATCAGAAGAAGATCAAAAAATTGTAAAAAATCAGTATATACCTCAAAAATCATACACGTTTCCTGTAGCTTCCTTGAAGCTGACATCAAAATTATCCACACGTGAAATAGTTGGTCCTTTCCGGAGTTCATTCGTCAGAATTTTGATGGCTTCACACCTACCTTCGGCTATCACTAAAACTCTTCCATCTCTAAGATTTATAGGATTGCAGTCCACAAAAAGCCTATCTGCAGCGTTCTTTGCAAATCTTCGAAAACCAACACCCTGTACACTTCCTGATATATAGATTTCCGCACGAACTGTATCTCCATAGTTCACATCTGACTATTTTTGAACGAAAATTTATAAAAGCGTNNGATTGATGGACAGCAGCTAGTAACTGCTTTAATGGCAGCTATTCTTGGCTAGTATGTAATAAATAAGGATTATAGGCGGAAGAAGATCAAAATTCATTTCAGCCAATAGAAGAGAAGTTTGACGTTTTGAACTCTGCCATACAGAAAGATAATGCCCAGATTTCAGACACCTTCACAATCATTTCAGGGGAAGAAAGCATCTTCAAAACTGTAAAAAATTATTGAGAGCATAATCTAAAACTGAAGAAGACCATGTCTCTCACAAAATTATGAATCTCAAAAAGATAACTCAAAAATAACTTGGTCTGATTGAGTTGGATTCTGATCTGGACATTGAAACTGTGACTTAAATTTTCGTGTGCAAAAATTCCAAGGAGATTGTGCTGAGTCAGGCTGATTTTGCAATATCCAAGATTGCTGCAAATGAAACACATAATGGATCTACGATCAGGAAAGCGATTGATTATTTCTATCATCTGGCATTTGCTCCGGAATTTTATAGTCAGACTGTTGATGTTAACAGGAAGTTTGCTTCTACAGAGTATTTCCGGAAAATTACTTGACCAAAGAATGAGAATGATGATCTCTATGATCCAAAACATACGGATCTGCTGAGAGTCATCTTTAAATCTGGATTCCGTAGGAGGAAACCATCGGATTTTATCGGTCTGCTTTCAGGGAGGAATTTTGAAATAAGAACCTACGAAGAGGAAATTGCTAGTGGCTCTTTCAAGAAACTTGAAGAAGAGACATGTGAGTTTATAAAACGACACCAACTTCAAACGCTTTCTAAATATCATCAAATCTGCATGTTTTATTTCTTCCAGTCTAGTCCGCTCACAGAACACACTTAATTTTGCATATTAATACGTCTAGCACTGAAAGTTAGATTAATTTTCAAGCTACTGTCATTTGAGAAAATAGATGACATTTTTTGTGTACATCTATGGAAAGTGGGTTTAAAATTCATGAATCAACAATTATGCGAGGGCAAAAAAGCTCAAAAACAAAAAGAAGTTAAAATTGACCTGAATAGCTGATCAGGAAGCAGAAAAGTAGGAATTAAATTTAGAAAGCCAGATAGTCATTATATTAGGCTTCATAATTAAAAATCTCTTTTAGTTATTAAAGCAAAAAAAGAAACGCCCGGACCGGGATTCGAACCCGAGTCGGAGCCTCGACAGGGCTCCATGATAGGCCTCTACACTATCCGGACACTTCGATGTCTTTAATCGCTGTTTTGCTCGCGTTGCAAGTAAATCTTAGATGTTTTTCTAATATATTAATCATTCTGTCAAAGTTTTCAATCCTATTAAATATTTTATGTCCCGCCTCCCAGACTCGAACCGGGGACATCGCGGTTTCTGCGCAGAAATGTACGGGGAATTTTTCCCGCACGAGCTGAACTACAGCCGCGCACTCTACCACTGAGTTAAGGCGGGATAATATATGCTTATTCAGTGCTGCACAAGGCTGCGCTGCTTTATTGCATCATCTTCATATATGGTGATGATATTTATGTTTTTCGCTGAATGATAGCATTTTTTTTCACATTTTATACAAATTAACTTAAAAAAATGAAGCAAAAAAATGTATGAAAAGAACTATACAGTCTCTTTTGCCAATGGAAGTTTAATTTTCCCTACTTTGGTTGATTTAAATTTTCCCATTTTATTATCTGAATTTTAGATGATCACGATAAACCCAATCTTTGGCTTATTGTTTATAAAAACTATATAAGCAATTTGTTGAAATCGGAGGTTTATCGAAATTCTCTTTACTATATTTCATAGTTTAACCAAATGGAACATGAAATTCTTGAATAACAATCACAAATAAATGAAAATGCCTGCGAGATTAACAGAGAACTTTCATGTTGAATCCAAAACTCTTTGAATCCCAGTTCTTATGGTATAGTAAGTAACGTTTAATCCAAGAAAGATTTCAATATTGTTTTATACCCTAAACAAATTAAAAGCATAATTTTAGCGCTTTCAACAAGTATTGATGGTTAACTTCGTGAGTTACTTAATTTAATCAAGAAAAGATTTTCTCAAATTGCGAGAAAAAAAAATCCTATGAAAGATTTACAGAGATTATACTTATCCCGGCTTTGCACCTAAAGTCGGGTAAAAATAGGACTTTAAGTGCAAAGCCACTTATCCCGAAACCTATAAATATTTGAAAATGCATTTTGAGGTTCGCTCATTCAATGAGAATAATAATGCTTGGGCTCGTAGCTTAGTCAGGCAGAGCGATGGACTCTTAATCCATAGGCCGGGGGTTCAAATCCCTTCGAGCCCGCTAATTTTTTTACTGACTTTTTTTTCATAATCTTTTTTTTCAAAGCTTCTTTTGGAGTATCAAAGTTATTGATCAATTCCAAAAAACGAGTAATAACCCTGTATTTGAGGAAAAACAGAGGAATTCATGTGCTCACTGTTTTCAGCAACTTGCGGGCACAATCAATTTATGATTGTTTTTAGGAATGGTTTTATATTGAGTTTCTTTCAAAGACTAATGGAAATCTTACCATTATATCGTTTGACAAACTAGTAGATCCATTCATTTCAATCAGCCTAACTCTTAACTACATTCTTCATTTAGCAATTTTGTTCCTTTTTAAACCTCATCTTACTAAAAGAGCCTCTTATCTGAAAAATATTAATTGCTAAAATAGTAATTAAAAGAATTTTTCTTCAGGATATCGGCTTACTTAATATCTTAGAGCTGTTTCTAATGTATACCAATCTGCTTATGAATTGTACACCGGAGAATCCCAAAAATAAAATCAAAGTAGCTAGGTGGATTCTAACACCGAATGCTAAGGCAGCAACAAACTCCAAAAAGGAAAATTGCCCAATAATATGGCATCTGATTACAAATTACGAGATATATGAAGACGAAACAGATTGTGGAAAGGGAAAATTCATAAGAAAAAGATTGTTGAGAATGAGACGTTATCGGTTGATACAGTATAAAGATAATTAGTTGACTAATCGAAATTGTGGAAAAAAGAATAAAGAATTCGTGAGAAAGATAATCTCATGTACTTTCATGTCAAATTAGAAGGAACAATGAAAATGACCCCTCTATTTCCACTGCATTTTAGGGTCTTTTGCCTGTTTTGAATAGATTATATATTATAGCACAGATTCTTCTGAACCGAGAGGTGAAACTTCATAATCCTGTAAAAGAGTTCTTGTTAACTACTCTTTTTTGGCATCAAACATATAATATTGATTTAGACTATTTACTTCATGGTACAGATCTTACAACAAAATTAACCGGGAAGAAAAATTATAAGGATCACAGAGATTTCCTGAAATCCTTTATACCCTGCGCTACATTAGATAACAAAATAGAAGCTATCTTCTGGTTAGGCCAGGAACCCAACCCGCAGTCAGGACCTATGTACTTAATCAAGCTTCCGAAACGTCTGTAAGCAAGCATGAGCCTCTTTGTTATAACATCCGGGGTTTCGAGTTTCGTAACTATCTCAGAAAGATACTGCTGATCTTTCCAGACATTAGTACAGTACATTTCATTAAGTATTCCCGCTAGGCTATAAATATCAGTTCTAGCAATCCCAAGCCTCAGGAAAGAATCAGTGTCTTCAAGTACCTTTTTGTCGATCAGGTCCATGTAAGAGGGAGTCCCTGCTGATTCTATTCCTATAACATTGATTGTAGAAGCCTCGCAAGCAAAACTATAATAAAGAGCAGAATGAAGGTGAATCTCCACATCAGCTCCCCACTTACTTGCTGCCTTAGTGGCATCGTTAAATGCAGAAATAATATCATTTTCATCAAAAGCAATCTCAGGGTTCAACCCTATGCTTGGTTCATCAATAGAAACAGTTGTAATCTTAAAGTGCTTTGCAAACCTCATGGAGTTTCTGACGAAATTGTTCACGCTTTTCGCAAGAAGAGAATAGATNNATCCTGACATTCAAGGTCTCCCCAAACTTTTCCTTATAATCTTTTGCCACCTTTTCTATAGCCTCAAGTTCTTCGATTCTAGCACACTCAAGTTTCACCTCAAAGGGACTGGAGCAGCAATTTGGATCCCAGATAACCTTCAAGAACTGCTCATTCATGTCCTGGTACTG
>PMJC01000266.1 GCA_003157235.1 Methanosarcina sp. | reverse complement strand
CAGTTTACTCTCATTAAGGTAGACCACCCCCCTGTGGAAGTCCCTACAGGGGTCATAATTCGTGAGGGGTATACAAAAGTAGTGATTACAGGAGATACAAGTCCAGAAATACCCAACGTCAGTCTAGAGTTGATGAGAGATCCAAACCTTCTCATTGCCAATGCAATAGTTCCACCACATATCCATATCAAAAAACATATGAATTCAGAAGAAGCTATTGCACTTGCAAAGAAAATTAATGCAAAAAAAGTAATTTTGACTCATCTAAGTCACCTCTTTCGTCCCCATCATATTGAATCCGTATTTTTACCCCTTGGATATGACGGACAGGAACTCGAGTTGTAATTTATTTCCAACCACTTGCAATTTGATAAAGATTTTTTTGATTGAAGGTGAGGTTGCACATCCCTCAGCAAGATGTTGGGTATTTTACTGGAATAAATTTAAAGAAATTTGATAAAGAGAATTAAATAAACCTTTGATTTTCATGAGTAATTTATATACTAATTATATATATGAAGAAATTAGGGGATTGTTTTCATATTTAGAAAACAAAATACCAGGTTTCATGTAAGGGATTTCATACTTCTACCCATAATCTACTCCTTTTAGAAGCAGACACAATACCAAGCCCTTTCCGAAATTTTAGTTTTTAACTCCTAAAGAAATAAATTTTCTTCTAGAAGATAATTATCTCAACATTTTGAAGAGGGGTGGAGTTACCAGATCTTATTTAAGTTCATTAAATTATATCATAAAGAAGTTATGGTGTCATATACAGCTGCAAGTAACTAGTATATTAGCACCACATCTCTAGATAGATATATAAATCACTCAAAATTAAAATTTGTAATTTGTTCATGTACTTCTTTTTCTTCCTGTTTTTCCTGATTTTCAACATAATTTTAATCACATCGAAAGTTAGACCATCAAAAACAGTTTCAATCTGATCCTAACAACTACAATGAGATCTTTCGTTTAATAGTGAAGTCCGTCTATTATCTTAAAATGAGTATCATGAATCGGCAAGTAAATAATTTTTCGTTCTATTCGTTTTGAGAGGAATTATTCAACCTTCAACCCAGTTTTTTAATAATCATGGAAACAAAAAAAGCTGAGGTTTTAATTGACTCCTAAAGAAGTCATGATCTCTTGCATCCTTTGAGTGAAGATTTACAATATCCATCATTAAATGACTTATTCATTTCCGGCGTGTATTACAAATTTTAGATATCGTAATATTAAATAGGATAGATATTACAAAAAATATTAAATATAAGTTTATCATACAACATATGTCTCTGCGAACAGACACAAAAGTAAAAAAAACCTCCTAAATTTATTACTTGACCCTGCAGCGCTGGATATTCCTCACCTGTAAAAGTAGGTAGACAGGAAATTTCAGCCGCAGGGAAGAGCACGAAAAATTATAGTCCTCTGCTCAATTTGACTTTTTGTAGATTTCCTTCCAATTATCAAAACTTTTCATGCTATTGTTTTTTTTGGGAACTACACACTTATTCAAACGTTGTTCTTGAAAATAGATTTCACTTTCGATCTTATGCCTTCATCAAAAGATTCTAAGTTCTATTTCCTGAACCTTCAGTTGAGATAATAATTGTAAATTTTTGAACAAATCCCCTAAAAGGGTAGCAAGAAAAATAGATTATTGTGCGAACATCTGCAGAATGTCGATTCAACTAAACATTTTATCACATTTTTTCTGAAAAATGCTAATATTTTTTGGACATTTTATAGAATTAACAAACTTGACCTGAAGAATCTGTTCCTGAAAAATATAGACTTACGACTACCTCTAAACAAGAACAAACGAGAGGAATTACTGTAGCTTGCTTAATTTTCTGTTAAATCACAAATATCAATAAGTTATTGAGTAAAATAATCCATAGCAGAAGAACTTAATTAGATCAGTAAAAAACAAATCTGANNAACTCATATGATAATATCGAAAAATCACGGAGCATGACTATTATATTATTTCGATTGACACAAATTTGTATTTTCGGCTATTTCTCTTTTTAGTTTTCATTACCACTCTATATTTATAAGAATTACTTTAGACCAAGATCTTTAAAACCTTTATTTTCTAAGTCATTGATGCAATTATCATTATAATTTATATTTAACTTCAAATACAATGCTTCTATTGGACCTATATAAGATGGAAATAAAGCTTTACTTATGAATAAAAGTAAATAACGATTTCCGATTTAGAACCACAAGAAATTAGTTAAGGGAAGAGAAAAAAATGCACATTCCTGATGGATACTTAGGGCCGCATACATATATTGCGTTTTGGATCATCATGATCCCGATATGGTTATTATGCAGGACAGAAGCTGACCACAGAGCTCAAGTCCAAACAGGTACCAATGCTAGCACTGGCAGCTGCATTCTCATTTGTAATAATGATGTTCAATATAACCTGTTCCTGGAGGCAGCTCCGGCCATGCCGTCGGAGGTGGAATTATCGCCATATTCATTGATCCATGGGCAGCAATTATAGCTATTTCTGCAACTTTGGTATTGCAGGCACTTATTTTTGGTGACGGAGGGATAACAGCCATAGCAACTAACTGCTTCAACATGGGTGTGGTAGTAGCCTTTGTTGCTTTACTATGCTTATAAGTTTATCAGCGGAAATTCAGCTATTATCATCTACGAGAGTTATTGCTGCGGCCATTGCTGGCTGGATTTCTCTGACCATGGCAGCGTTATGTGCAGGTTTTGAATTCGGGATACAGCCAATTTTAGAGCAAACTGCTCAAAGAGTCCCACTTTATATGCCATATCACTTGAATGTAACTATTCCTACCATGATATTTGAACACGCTTTAACATTCAGCATTCTTGAAGCAGTGATTACCGCAATTATTTTTGCCTATATCCAGAAAACAGATCCATCTGTATTTTATGGAGAGAAATATAACGCGGAAATGAATAAAATGATGAAGAACGGCATAATCTGAAATGAGAAATGTAAATAAAATGGTACGAAACTAATCTATTGATCTAGTATTACTTACAATTATTGTACCCTTAAGGTATGCTTACGACAAGCACTGCACATGGTGACTGGGGACCAAATGAACGTTAAGATAACTGCTAAATTACAACGTTTTTAAAATGTCAACTAATTAAATAGAGAGCATCTAAGGATATTAGATATAAAAAAATTTGCAAAGGGAAAAATGGATGTGCTTACATTTTGTAAGCCGTGATTGTGCGAAATTAAACCATTGATCCAATTGAAGTGTTAAATAAAACTCTGGAATAGTTGTGTTAGCTATTTATCCTCAACATTGATACTACGAAGCTCAATTCGCTACGTAGAAGATTTATTTTTTGCAGGGCTGTGCGGTACATGTCTGCCATAACCTCCACCGCCTGGGGTTTCGATTACAAAAATATCTCCATTCTTCAGATTAAGTTCAGCCTGTCCTTCAACTTCAATAACTCTGCAGTCTCTTCTAATAAGCATGTTCTTTCCGCATTTACCAGGCATTCCGCCTTTGAGCCCGAACGGAGGAAGCTTCCTGTGGCTCGAGAGGATAGCAACATTCATATCCTTCAGGAATCTGAATTTTCGGATAACTCCGTTTCCACCCCTGAATTTACCATTTCCTCCGCTTCCTTGCCGGATGGAAAATTCCTCAAGCAAAACAGGGAACCTTGCTTCAAGAACCTCAGGGTCTGTAATTCTTGAGTTGGTAATGTGAGTATGAATAGCATCTGTTCCTGAAAAGCCGGGGCCTGCACCGACACCTCCACATGTGGTTTCATAATACTGGAAATCAGCATTTCCGAAAGTAAAATTGTTCATCGTACCCTGAGAAGCCGCAAGCACGCCAAGAGCTCCGAAAAGAGCATCAACAATGTACGGTGCAGTTTCAACATTGCCTACAACGATTGCTGCAGGAGGGGGAGACCTGAGCAGGAAGCCATCTGGAATAACGATCTCAAGTGGCCTTAAACAACCTGCATTCAAAGGTATATCACTTTTTACAAGTGTCCTAAAAACGTAGAGAACAGCAGCTATGCAAACAGATGCTGGATCATTAAAATTATTTGAAAGCTGAGAGGAAGTACCCATAAAATCGATTCTAACATCACGGTTATTGTGGTCAATCGTGATCTTAACTTTAATTGCATTTCCATCATCAAACAAATAAGTGAATTCTCCATCTGTAAGCCTGTAAATAACTCTTCTGACAGCTTCTTCAGCATTATTTTGCACATGACCCATATAAGCTTCAACAGTTTCAATGGAAAAGCCTTCGACCATCTTGCGAAGTTCCTGAAGTCCATTCTCATTTGCAGCTATCTGTGCACGAATATCAGCAATATTCTGGTCAGGATTTCTTGCCGGGTATTTTCCCGAATTCAACCATGCTTTTAACTTTTCTTCACATAAACGACCTGTTTTGACTATCTTCATGCCCTCATTCAGCACACCTTCTTCTTCAATAGTCCTGCTGCCAGGCGGCATGGATCCAGGACTGATTCCTCCTACATCTGCATGATGACCTCTGGAAGCCAGGTAAAAAAAACATCTACTGAGCTGCCAAACATCGGGATAACAACTGTGATATCAGGGAGATGAGTTCCTCCTTTATACGGGGAGTGAATCAGGTATACATCTCCTGCTTGCATTTCTTTAAATTGTGTCATGATGAGAGCTTTTACGCATTTTCCCATAGACCCCAGATGCACAGGAATGTGGGAAGCATTTGCTACCAAGTTTCCATGCCTGTCAAAGATAGCGCAGGAAAAGTCAAGTTTCTCTTTTATATTTACCGAGTGAACAGTATTCTGTAAAGTATACCCCATTTGCTCGGCAACTAACATAAACCTATTATTGAAAATCTCTAGCATTACAGGATCCACACCCGTCCCTATGACTTTATGGGTTGGGAGCGAAATTCTACGGTTTAGGAGAAGATGATTATGTTCAGTGATCTTTCCTTCCCAAGCTGGTTCAATAATAATGGCCGTATTTTTCTCAATTAGAACTGCAGGTCCATTTACACAAGCCCCTGGTTTTAGCTCATCCCTCTTGAGAATAAGAGTCTCATGAAACTCCCCATAACTATACATTTGAACTGTAGATACAGGTGAGAAAGCAGAATTTGTTTCAGTTTCCAGCACGGGATCAGAAACTCTTTCCGTAATCCCTACGACCTCTACGGAAACAGCCTCAACAACAATGGTTTTNNTCTGAACCTGCATAGCGCATATGTACTTTGAAGAGCACAATAATGTGGTTCTTCTGCACTCCCTGCTCCAACATCGAGAAACATCCTTCCTTTTTAAGCTCTAAAAATACGATTTTCAGTTCCTCTATCAGCCTGTCAGACAGTTCAACCCCTATGTACCGCTCTCTTATAAGCCTCTGATCTGCAAATCCTATTCCGTATGCTGAAAAAACGCCCGCAAACGAATGAATGGAGATATTTTTAATCCCACGACTGTCTGCAACCCTACAAGCATGCTGTGCAGCAGCTCCTCCAAAACAGCAAAGGGTATATTCTTTTATATTGTACCCCTGTTGGACTGAGACTTTCTTGATAGCATTTGCCATATTCTCGACTGCTACTGAAAAAAAGCCCTCTGCTACCTGTTCAGGCGTCCGAAAACCACTCTCGCTTGAGACCTCTTTTGAAAGCTCTGAGAATTTCCTGTGCACAAGTTCGGAGTCAAGAGATTGATCTGCATTGAGCCCAAACAGCTTTGGGAAAAATTCGGGCTGCAATTTTCCGAGCATGACGTTGCAGTCTGTAACTGTAAGAGGCCCACATTTTCGATAACATGCAGGATCAGAATCCGAACCTGCAGATTCCAGACCTACCCTGAACCTACCTTCTTCGTAATGAAGTATGGAACCTCCACCTGCTGCAACAGTATGGATGCGAATCATAGGAGATCGCAAGAGTGCACACCTGCGATTTCGGTTTCAAGACTGCGCTCATACTCTCCGCTGTACTGAGCTACATCTGTAGATGTTCTCCCCATATCGAAAG
>PMJC01000476.1 GCA_003157235.1 Methanosarcina sp. | reverse complement strand
AGTCTAAGTGTTACTGAGCATGAAATGAAATAGCATCATGGCCATTTTTCAAGACATAATGAATTAATTCCTGATAAACTGCCTTGCATTGATGGCTATATTTTTCTTTTCCTATAAGATTGGGTCAATATGCAATAAAAATAGAATTTACTTACAATTCAAGACCTTAAAATAAAGGAAAATAATTCGTGCATCTTTTTCTCCGATCCTCTAAGTATGCTTTTTTGCCACCTGTATTTTAGTTTAGATCATGTCCTTTAGAATAAATAGAAAAAAAAAACATAAAAAAGCTTATTTCAGACAATCTCTGCTACCTTTTTTTCAGAAGCTTTAAACGTTTCTATTGCCCTGGATTTAGTAAGCCCCGCGCCCATTGCAATTTTAAGGGCACTTTCATCGGTGATAAGATTCTCAGGTGTATGGGTATCAGTGTTCACCACAAGAGTTGCTCCAATTTCAAGGGCAAGCCTCGCAACATGTCCATTGGTTATGTTATGCCTATTCCTGGTAGTAATCTCAAGGTAAACGTTGTTTTCTACTGCAGTCTGAACATCTTCTTGCGATATAAGACCTGGATGAGCAAGGATATCCACATAATCACAGGCCACAGAAGCCGCATTTGTCCCTGATGCTACTGGTTCGGAGATGGTTTCCCCATGAACGACCACGATTTCCGCCCCCAGCTCTTTTGCTTTTTTTGCTAGAGGAGCAATCTTCCTTGGTGGTACATGCGTCAGTTCAACTCCAGCCAAAACACGGATATCCCACTCATTTTCGAGATATTTTGCTTTCTTTGCAGCTTCTATAAGCTGTTCTAGATTGGTGTAATCCGCATGATCTGTAATTGCAATAGCCTCATAACCATGAATTACTGCTCTCCGAGCCAATTCGCTGGGAATTAATTCTCCATCGCTGAAAATTGTATGAGTATGAAGATCAATCAACATGATCACCGTATTTGAAACTTATTTTAATTTATGCTATATGACTATATTCCGTACTCAATTTGTCTACTCGTTCATTTTAGCTGTGTTTACTGGAATTCCATGATTAAAATTATTCAGATGTTTCAAATTTACCAAGACTTTCTTTAACATCTGCAAAAGCGAAGTTTAGCTTGACATCTATTATACTAATCCTGACCTTTTCTCCAACCTCAACTTCCTTTACGAAGACAATGAACTTTTCAATTAGCACGACTCCATCTCCACCTGAACCCAATTTATTGATCTCAACAACAAATTCATCTCCCTTGTGGAGTGGAGCTGTAAGGAATTCCTTCCCAATAAAGTATATTTCCGCACTTTGAGATCTTGAAGCTTTCGGAGAATAAGCAGTTGTTCGAACAAAGTTTTCTCTGGCATTTTGTAGGTAATCGTTGAACATGTCACCTTGGAATACCTTCACAACAAAATTTCCCTTTTGCTTCAATATCCTCTTTGCATATTCGAGAGCTGAGGTCGCCAGTTCGATTGACCTTGTATGATCATAAGACCAGTTTCCTGACAAATTTGGGGCTGCATCACAAAGCACTACGTCCACTCCTTTTAAACCTGTAACTTGAATAATAGTCTTTATTGTTGATTCTATGTTTATATCACCCTGAATTGTTTCTACTCCCTCAATATAATCAATTTTTTGTAGATCCACTCCAAGGACTTTGCCTCCAGATAACTTCTTTGCGACCTGCAGCCATCCGCCAGGTGCTGCGCCTAAATCCACGACCGAATCTCCACGCTTGATAATTTTGTGTTTTTCGTTGATCTGCATAAGTTTGAAGGAAGCTCTGGACCGATAACCTTCCTTTTTTGCTTGGTGATAATAATAATCTCTTCTATCTCTTGCCATTACTGATCTTCCCTGAACTGAAAATTGATATAAGTTGTGCAAAATTCTTTTGTTAGCTTTCAGGAGTTCTAGCTTTAAATAAAGATATAATTATATATTAAATATATAATTCCGGTTATTTCCCGATCTCATCAGCTAGGATAAAATATGACTTCCAGCTTTTCAGAAGCTTTTTTGTCTATAAAAACAAAGTAAAGCTCGCTTGTTCCCTAAAGAAAATAACCTCTAGCATTTCACAGAAGATAACGTCTGGAACTTAAAAATGTTCTTAGGATATCCTCACAATTTGTTTTTTCGATTTTGATATCAGAAGGCTTTTCAATTGTTTCAATGTTGATGGGCAGGCGCTTCTGAATTTCTTTTATGAGCTGAGAATCGCCACTCAGAATAACAAAGTCTATTAAGGTATTTTTTTCAAGAACTTTATCCAGGGCTTCAAAAACTTTGTCCATGTGGTGAGAGATATCTTCTTCCCGGAGTCGTTCGAACCGACGCTGGCTAAAGCCTCCCTTACTATGTTTTTCCTTCACGCTACTGCGGACAAACTCCTTNNCTGCATGCAGGATGATAACAAGAATGCTGTAGTCCTTACTCAGAATCTCTTCAAGAAAAGAAGTAGCAAACCTGTCCGCAAGCTTCCAGGAGGGGGATTTAATTGGAATTGGAAGGACTATAGCTTCGCAGATCATATGGTGACAATCATAGAATAGAACAAAACCGGTTTTAGGTTCAAGCCTTTCGAGAAGTATCCGTTTCTCTTCTTCTATCAAATCAATAACCTTTTCTTTCAACAAACCTGAGAGACGAGTTCCACAAGGAAGGTAAACAGTAAGCAAGTCATCAGCAGGAGAGCGAAGGGAACTTAGTTTGAAAATATAAGCCTTAACAGCTAGCAGGCTCAGGTTTTCAGTCTCACGAAACTCCAGCTTCTCCGGGGACTCAGCTCTTATTGTTTCGAGCTCATGGGAGAGGGTTTGAACTCTAACCAGCTCCTGTTTTAAACGGCTTTCAGCATCCTGCCTATCTGCAACTGCCTGTCTTGCAAGAGCTTCTCTCTTACCGAGCTGGGTTNNCTCAAGATGCCCTTTTCCTGAAATTTTTCCTATGAATGCACTTAATCCTTTTTTCGTATCTTCAGAAATTTGTTGTTTTAAATTTTTTTTAATTATCATCTGATTTCCTCCCCATTTAGTAGACCTTCTCCAGCTTTATTAAAATTATAGGTAGCAATTTAAATTAACATACATAAATACGACACTTATAAGTAAAATTTATGTTTCGTAGAAACACTATTAAAGACTCCGATTGATCTCTAATTTTATTCCTGCAGAAATCCTATCCAAATCTTTTTCACTGATTTCTGTATTTGACCAATTTTTTTCATTTCTGGTTCAGTATCCTTTGAATTTTAAAGAAAACTTCCATATCCTCAAAATATCCCTTTTATTTTCGATGTCATCATTTGATAGAGNNTTTTTTAGTTACTTCATAACTCTTTACCGTAAAGCTCTTTTTTAGATGATCCCTTGTTTCTTAATATACAACTCATTTCAGAGGATATTCATTAACTGCTCTTCTCATTGTTTTATCATAACCTTTTGATTTTGCTCCAAAGTATCCCCTATCTCTATAAACCACTTCATTTCCTTCTGATAAATCTACCTTAGAATCATGAAGTGATGCAGTTATTGTTTTGAATTTTCTGATCGTCTAATAATCCCTTTTTATTATGCTATGAAGTTTATATTCAAAGTGTGACTTATCGCCCTGTTTTATTTTTAAAACCAAGGCAATTAAGTTGGCTTTGGAAATGTCTTCATATTTTATTTTTCATTGCAATTATCAATAATTATCTCTCTAAATGACAAAACTGGTATACTGTATATGTAAATACTCAGGAAAATCAAAAGATTTCCTGAAAAAATTCGATCAATACATTGTTTCTCAAATTCAAATTCGGAAAGACCATGAAATTTCTTTAAAAAAACATTTTTAACATAACTATGATATCATTTCAGGTCTGCCACCAAAAACTGTTTTATTTAAAGATATGGACTTAAAAAAACGGTATTAAAAGATTTCCAATCAATTAAGGAATCAATTTCAACAAGTTTGTCCCCACTGACTGAAGATCTGACTGAAGATATTTATATTCTTCTTTAAGAACAAAATCAATAGGATTTTTTATGAGTATAAATTATTGCTAAGAGATTTAAACTTTTCAATACACAAAAGTACAGAAGTTAATCGAAGTTCTCTATAATTTACTAAATTTTAAATACTTATACTGAAGATACATCATCAAATTTCAGTAATTGAATGACCTTCTGTCGATTCAGAAATGATTTCTATAAAGCCAAATTTTGATATTATTTTTAATTTCGATCTCTTAAAGTCAAAACTCGATTTGTCCATTTGCGAGTTATTTTTTATGAGAATAGGATATCACTACCTTATTTTATTATATTTATTAGCTTTCTTCTCTTTACGGTATCGAGTAGCAGACCTTGACGATCGCATTTCGAAAGTTTTAAGAATATCGCATTCAATGTCACTTTGTTTTCCGACAATATTCTCGAAAAGCGAACAATTTTAGTCTCCACATAATTTTTATAGATCATTCCGGTGAGTGAATGAAAACTCCATTGAAATACTCTAAAAATCATAAGGACCAGACAATCCCTAATAAGGAAAAATCTGATCGAAGGGAAATGGATAGAGCAAATGATGTTTATAAAGAAGAGGGGAAAAATACCACAAAGTTCAAAGTTGAAGAATTTCATCCCACCCTCTGGATCGAAGGTCATAGGAGCTCCTCACTTATTGGAAAAACTATAGTACTTGGCGTTACGGGGAGTATTGGAGCAGTCAGGGTAGTTGAACTTGCAAGAGAACTTATCAGAAATGGAGCTAAAGTCCATGCAGTTATGACTGATGCTGCCAGGCATATCCTACATCCTGATGCCCTGCACTATGCTACCGGAAACTCTGTAATTACTGAGCTGAGAGGCAGAGTGGAGCATGTGGAATTCTGTGGACTCAAAGGCAGGGCTGATATTCTTCTGATAGCCCCTGCAACAGCAAATACCATAGGAAAAATAGCATCCGGAATAGATGATACAACCGTCACTTCTTTTGCAACAACAGCTATTGGCTCGGGCATACCTTTGATACTTGTCCCTGCAATGCATGAGTCAATGTATAAGCACCCGGCTGTAGTTGAGAATATAATAAAACTGAAAAACTGGGGACTTTTTATTGTAGGCCCAAAATTGGAAGAAGGCATCGCAAAAATAGCATCAAATGAAGAAATAGTGCTAGAGGTAGAAAGAGCTCTGGGAAAAAAGAGTCTTGAAAACAGAAAGGTAATCATCACAAGCGGTTCTACCGCCGAAATTCTCGATCCTATCCGCATCCTCACGAATCGAGCCTCAGGGAAAACCGGGAGGGAACTTGCTCTTGAAGCTTACCGCAGAGGAGCTGATGTAACAGTGGTACATCGTAATAGACTGAATATTCCAGGAATTAGGGAAATTTTGGTAGAAAGCGCCGCAGAAATGACAGATGCAGTGCTATCTGAATTGAAGAAAGGATATGATATCCTTATCAGCGAAGCAGCAATTGCAGACTATACAGCTGAGCCTTCNNCTGATCTCATGATCATTGGCTTTAAAGCCGAAACTGGAGTTGGAAGGGAGGAGCTCCTCAGAAGGGCAACTGCAACACTTGAGGGATCAAAATTGGATCTGATTGCAGCAAATGATGTCGGAAAAGGTGGAATGGGCACCGAGGAAAACGAACTTTACCTGATCGGAAGAAAAAAAGGTGAGCCTAAGCACATAAGTGGAAACAAAAGGAAACTTGCAGCTTCGATTATTGAAGAGATCATCGAGCTTTTGAATGACAAATAGTTTTCTAAAATTATGAGCTCATCTTGAAGTTGAAGCCGTATAATTGTGATAAGCATATTAGATGTTAAATATATATTCGATAAGAATAGTTATATCCAAAGATAAATAGCTGCATTCAATCCTGAATAGATCTGCAAAATGCGAAGCATTCTGCAAAACAGGAACAAACTTTGAAAAATCTATTAAAGTTATAATAGGCGTTTTCTATGCACAAATATCAGATTGAAGTAGCAGACTTTTATGCAAAAGCTTATGCACCTGGCCATATCACAGGTTTTTTTCAGATCTACGAACATGAAAATCCTCATCGCAAGGGTTCTACAGGCTGTGGAATTGTCCTGAACGGAGGAGTTACCACCGAGGTTAAGGCCGGGGAATCCGTAGAGAAGACAGAGATATTCCTCAACGGTAAGGAAGTTGAAGGCAGAACAACCCGTACAGTCGCAAAAATGATCACTGATGTACCTGTAAGGATTAAGAGCTGGACAGAAATTCCGATTGGATGCGGATTTGGAGCTTCAGGTGCAGGAGCTCTCGGGACGGCCTATGCCCTTAACAAAGCGCTTTCTCTGAACCAGACCACAAAAAGCTTGGTTGAATATGCCCATGTAGCAGAAGTTGTCAATTGCAGCGGGCTTGGAGACATTGCTGGCCTATCTAGTGGTGGAATGGTAATTAGAATACAGCCTGGAGGATCAAAATTTGGACTTGTGGATGGTATTCCAGTTCCCGAATCCAGGGTTTATTGTATTGTGCTCGGCGAGATCTCCACGAATTCTGTCCTAAAAGACAGGGCTGCAGTTTGGAGAATTAATTCTGCAGGAAAAGACGCAATGTCAGAGCTGCTTAAAAAGCCTACTCTTGAAAATTTTATGTACCAAGCAAAGGAATTTGCGAGTAAAACCGGCCTTATGAGCAGCAGGGCAAAGGATATCATTGAAGTTACAAACGCAAACGGATGGATGGCTTCTCAGGCGATGTTTGGGGATACAGTTTTTGTAATTGCCCCTCATTGCCAGGAATTTACTATTTATGAAGCCCTCCAGGAATTCGGTCAGGTGTTGGAATATAATATTAGCACATGTGTGCCCAAATTAATTCATGAGTGAGCCTCAGNNAAAAAAATTAAAAATATAGTCGTATGGATAACATTATTCAGATTATCTTTCAAAGTCTATCCAAGACAAAATTTGAAGACTTACACTAAATATAATTAGGTAGTGATAACACCAGCTATTCCAGGATTAACAACTCGCAGAGTAACAACTTTCCGTAAAATAACAATATACAGTCAGAAAGCAATAACCAAAATAAATGATAAAAATTAAGCTAACAAGCAAAAAGTAGGCAACATAAATGACCGAAATACCAAAAGACCACCCAAGGTATGAGTCCCTGCTTGCCCGTGAAAAAGTTGTAGCTGGGGTAAAAATGGGAATTACAAGCATTCAAGGGCTAATTTCGCAGGGTAGAAGCGAAAGCTTTGATTACCTCATAGGCGAGCGGAGCACAAAGTCAGCCCTGTATGCTGAGAGGGCAGCAGTTGCTGCTATTCTTCTAGCAAAGAAACCAGTGATTTCCATAAATGGTAATGTTGCAGCCTTAGCCCCTGAAAGAGTCGTTTCTCTAGCAGACATCACAGGGGCCAAGATTGAAGTAAATCTTTTTCACAGGACTGAAACGCGGGTACACCTTATAATAGAACAAATGAAAGCAAAAGGAGCTGGGGAAGTTCTCGGGAAAAATCCTGACGCAAGCCTTGAGCTTTCCAGTGGTAGACGACTAGTAGAGAGAAAGGGGATCTATACCGCAGATGTCGTGCTCATTCCACTAGAAGATGGAGACCGTTGTGAAAAACTTGTAAAAATGGGCAAAACTGTAATTACAATTGACCTAAATCCCCTTTCCAGAACCTCCAGAACAGCTACTATATCCATTGTGGATAACCTTACCAGAGCTCTGGATAACATGGTTAAATTTGGAAGAGAGATAAAACAAGAAAGAAAAGATGAGCTTGTGAAATTAATTATGACCTATGATAACAAAAGAGCACTCTCGGAGGCTATTTCCGAAATTCAGGAACATCTAAAAACCATTATTGCCGAAATTGAATACTGAAAATGTCTATTATGGAAAAAAAATGGTATCTATTATTTTTATAATTGATTATGTTATTGTATAAATCAAAGTTACGCTGGCGCACCCCGCTGCAAGCAACGGGGTATGTTCACGCCA
>PMJC01000258.1 GCA_003157235.1 Methanosarcina sp. | reverse complement strand
CACCTGAAACTTCCTTTGCAAGCTCAGCAAATTCTCTGCACACAATTTCGGAATCAAGGGCCTGGTCCGCATTAGGCCCAAAAAGCCTCGGGAAAAATTCAGGCTGCAATTTCCCAAGCATGACATTACAGTCGGTAACCGTAAGCGGCCCTGCTTTTCGGTAACAAGCCGGTCCGGGGTCCGAACCTGCCGAATCCGGGCCCACCCTGAACCTGCCTCCCTCGTAATGAAGTATGGAACCCCCACCTGCTGCAACAGTATGGATGCGCAGCATAGGAGAGCGAAGGCGCACACCTGCGATCTCGGTTTCAAGACTGCGCTCATACTCCCCGCTATACTGAGCTACATCTGTAGATGTTACCCCCATATCGAAAGTAATGATTTTGCGTACCTCTACCACGAGAGATGTTGCAACCACCCCCACAATTCCACCCGCTGGCCCGGACAGAATACAGTTCTTGCCCTGAAAAGCTTCTGCATCGATAAACCCTCCACTGGACTGCATGAACATGAACCTGGAATTCCTTTTATCTCTGTTCACCTGTCGTTCTTTTCGTTTTTTATCTCGTTTTTCTTGCTCTTCGTCTTCCTGTTCCCCTTCTATTTTTTCTCTCCCTTCATCCAGAGTTCTCTGAACCATATCAACGTACCTTCGAAGAACCGGAGATAGGTATGCATCGACAACAGTCGTTTCCCCTCGGATCACGAGTTTTATCAACGGGCTTACCTGATAAGAAAGGGATACTTGTGTAAAACCTATATCCCTGGCAAGTCTTCCAAGCCTAAGCTCATGCTTAGGATATTTATACGCATGCATCAGGACAATAACAACTGATCGAATTCCTACTTTGAAGGCCACATCAAGATCTTTTTTGTATCTTCAAGATTTAGGGGCACAAACTCTTTTCAATCTGCTCCTAATCTTCCTGATACCTTGATAACCCTTTCATACAACTGATCTGGAAGTTCGATTTTCTGAGCAAAAATACCTGGGCGATTCTGGTACCCTATTCTCAAAGCATCCTCAAAACCCTGGTTTATAACAAGAACAGTACATTCTCCTTTCCGTTCAAGGAGAGCATTGGTACCTACTGTTGTCCCCATTTTTATGACCTCTATATGTTCCGAAGGCAGAGGTGCATCTTTGGGCAGCCTCAGAATATAACGAATTCCGTGGATGCCTGCATCTTTGTAGTGGTAGATATCTTCAGAGAGAAGTTTGTGTGTGATTAGTTTCCCTGCAGGGCTGCGAGCTACGATATCAGTAAATGTGCCTCCGCGGTCTATCCAGAACTGCCATCGAACTTTGGGAGACATTAAAGAAACAAATGTATAAGTTGTATTAATTATTAATCCTGAAATTTCAGATTTTATTTATTTTCAAATCAGATTCCTTGTTTTACTCTTTTATATATTCTTCCATAACTTTCTAAATATCAATAACTTTTTAACATCAGCTTTTTGGAAATCTTTTATACATTTGAGGTTGCAATGAATCAGCATGAAAACATACCAGGGAATCATTGTTGATGCTATTTCCAAGAAGCAGTTCAAAGGTGAGATTGTCGTCGAAAACGGAAGATCATTCGTGTTGAAGAGAAGGAGCATTATAATGAGCAGTATATCCTCCCAGGTCTTGTAGATGCCCATGCACATATAAAAAGTTCTATGACCATGCCTTCGGTTTTTGCCAGAATGGCAGTTGCAAGAGATACTGTTGCAGTGGTTAGCGACCCTCATGAGATTGCAAACGTGATGGGCGAAGAAGGCATCAATTACATACTGGAAGATTCCAGAAAAGCCCCTATGAAGATATTTTTGGGGTACCCTCTTGTGTGCCGGCCACACCATTCGAATCAGCAGGAGCAGTACTGGATACAATAACTGTGGACCGTTTGTTAGCAAGGGCTGATCTATACTACCTATCCGAGGTGATGAATTTCCCAGGCGTGATCTCGGAATCTCCTGAAATAATAACAAAAATTGAATCAGCCAAAAAATATGGCAAAGTTATAGATGGTCATGCGCCTGGTTTTAGAGGTACAGCCCTACAGAAATACGTGAGCTCAGGAATTTTCACAGACCATGAATGCCTTACTTATGAAGAAGCGGTTGAGAAAATAAAGCTCGGAATGAAGGTACAGATTCGAGAGGGAAATTCAGCCAGGAACTTCGAAACACTTTATCGTTTGATATATGAATACCCAGAATCCGTTATGCTTTGTACCGACGATTCTCATTCCAATATTTTGATACATGAAGTACATATCGATAGACTAATCAAGCGCGGATATAAAAAGGGACTTGATATTTATAACCTGATTCAAGCAGCAGTGATCAATCCTATGGAGCATTATGGCCTTAATGTCGGGCTTTTGCGCAAGGGAGACTCTGCAAATTTCATTATCATAGACGATTTAAAATCATTTAATGTGCTGAGTACTTTCATTGATGGAAATTGTGTTTATGATGACGAGAAGGTTCTTTTCCCGATGGAAAAAATTTCTGCAAAAAATGTTTTCAATAGAAATGAAATCTCAATTGAAGATATAAAAATACCTCTGCCTCCTGCAGACAATAGAAGGGAGCAGAGAAGAAATATCAGAGTGATAGTTGCCCAGGATGGAGAACTTGTCACAGGCCAAGAACTAGCCTTGACAAAAGTAGAAAATGGTAATCTGGTTTCAGATCCTGGCAGGGATATTTTGAAATTGGTTGTCCTGAGCAGGTATAGAAATGATCCTGTTCATATTAATTTCATAAAAAACATAGGCCTGAAAAAAGGCGTTATTGCAAGCAGCATTGCCCATGACAGTCACAACATTATTGCAGTTGGGGCCACTGACAAAGATATAGTTGAATCTGTCAATAGGCTTGTGGAAAATAAAGGGAGAATAGTTGTGGGAACTGCAGAAGATCTACTTGATCTTACGTTAGAGGTTGCAGGCCTTATGAGCATTTGGAGTGGAGAAGAGGTAGCTTATCGGTACCAGCTGCTGAATGAAGAAGCTCGGAAACTTGGAACCTCGCTGAAGTCGCCCATTGTGACTCTTACATTTATGTCGCTTCTGGTAATTCCTGAACTTAAACTTGGAGATAAGAGATTGTTTTATGTAACAAAATTCGAATTTATCGAACTTTCCGCAAAGGAATAACAGAAAAGAACTGAGAGAGTCAGGAAAATATTCTTTCCCACTGTAATTATCACAATAAAATTAAACATACCTTAAAAAAAATCCAACGTAGTTTGAAAACGGAAGTCTGAAAGCATGATCGCCTTCTTCAGCCATTCTGTTTTTGGTGTGCTCACCCTGCCTGCAAGGTCTGTAACGGCTGATGTGAGAGAATCAAATTTTTGAGGGGAATTTTTAAGAGCTTTTCTCACGCCTTCCCGGACTACCCACACCCCAAGAGGTGCCCAGTAATGAGAAGTTATTTCCCTTAGCACAAAAACAGAGGCCTGTTTTCGGATTTCAGTAAGATATTCAAGTGCTGCCAACCTTGTGGCATAATAACCTCCTGCCAGAAGAGAATATCCTTTTTTTCCGCTGGGCCCTTCACTGTCTTCACCAATCCAAATTGATTCTCCAGACCAAATTGTATTTGGGAGCCAGATCTCAATAAGTTCAAAAGAATAAGTTCGTGGAAGAATGAGGACTTCAAACCGGTTCCCGAAATGAGTTCCACTGAAAAACAAAATATCGGAAATTAAGGAAAAGTCCTTTATGTGATCTGCAAGTTCCTTTCCGGCCATATCATCCACGGCTGTTATTGACCAGCGAGTAGGGACTATTTTTCTTTCTTTCCCCAGCAAGCCGATTGAAAAAAGGCGTGTGATATGTTCAGTTGTAACATCATTTTTTAAAAGTTCAGTAATAGCATCTTTTGCCAGGGAATCAGTATCATAGACTAGGTAATCTACTTTTCGTGGAACTTTCGGGTTTTCTGCAAGCTCAAAATTTTTTACAAGACCTGATGGGCCCATAGGCATGAGAATGGTATCAAAATTTAGTTCTTGCTTTGGAATTTTGTAAAACCAGGCTTCAGTGTCCACTGGTTTTCTGGAAAGAGCAAGTTCCTGAGCTTTTACAAGAAGGGAATTTTCTTTGCTACGTGCATCTTTTATATGGAAATTTGTATTTGCCCGAACCATACGGGAACGCAGGAAGATTATATCTTCAATTTGCATGTTTGCCCAGGCTGAAGGATCTTCCAGGAATAAGGCTTCGTTTTCCGTTGTCAAGGGGGAAATCATTGGGCCTGCTGTAATCCGAGGGTAGCCATAGCTACCAACAAAAAGAGACGGGGGAGATGCTCCAAAAACAGAACATCCTGAGATCACAGGAGCAATCGATTGTAAGGACCTATATTTTTCAAGGATTGGACAACGAGGACGCCCACATATTCCTTTTCCTTTGCATTTGATACACAGCGTTCCATTCACTTTGAATCCATGTCCTCACATATGAATGCAATATTTAATTTAAGGAGCTTCCCTGTATAGCAGACCAGATTTTCGAACAAAAATACAAATACAGAACATGCTTGTTACCTTTTCCGGAGATAAGTTTCTGCTTAAAAGTACCAAAGCAAACTTTCAAATTTCTTTCTGTGAATCCTCATAAAAGTCAACTTCAGCTTCAAGTTTCTCACTAACTTCTGAGATACTGGAACTCTTAAGCATTTCAGAATATCTGCCAAATCTTGCCATATTATACTTCATGCTAGAAAAATCATTGTCCTCTAAGCTAGCCAAGATTTCAGGTAAAATATCCTATACCATAATTTTACAAATTGATTTCATGGAACCAAGTTTAGAGAATAAATTAAAGTTTACTACACATGTACCTTTGCTCTTAATTTTTAAGTAGAAATTAGGTCTCCCTTGATGCATCATATAGAAAACGCATGCTACCAAAAAACTAGCAAGAATATATATAATTTAGAAACTGAAAATTTTATATTCATTTCTCATGCCTCTTTTCTCATAAAGGCTGTCAAAGTTTAATTTTTAATTTGTTCAGCAGAGAAACCCTTTTCCATGAGGACTTCTTTCATACGGGTCAGGTGGTTTCCTTGAAGTTCCACAGTATTTCCTTTTACTGTGCCTCCGCATGCAAACTTTGATTTCAGATAAGTAGACAGTTCGTGCAGATCAATTTCACTGGCATCGAAGCCTTCCACAACGGTAACTTCTTTCCCATATCTTCTTCTATTTATTTTCACTGTTATTCTCTGTTGCTCTTTTGCAACCTCTTCGCATATGCAAAGTTCTTTTGGAAGCCCGCATACCGGGCACATTCCGCTGCTCATTTGTTGGTATGTCCTCCGAATTTGTAATAATTGTATGTGTAATTTACATCCAAAAATAACTAAAAAGACATCAAGTACTTATCAATGAAGGTATTAAAGCCTAATGGTATTATTCTGCCACTTTATGCTGAATTCAGATTTATGGGCACAAATTTTTGCAGTATGAAAGCCAGTCAAAGCTTTATTATTATTTTCAATTTTTATATGATAATAACTTCATAGAGTGAAATTAATACCAATGTAACGTTGCATGAATAATTCAGACATCAAATGAAAGGGCTGAATCTTGACTTATAGTCATTCAAGATCTAGGTAATCTTCATTAAGTGTTTGATATTTTCATGATTAAAGTTTCCAGCGTAACAAATATTTGCTTTTCATGCACTGAAGTATATCTGCTCTAACTAACCTCAATGAAATAAAACAAAAATACCGAAAAATGGTACTAAGTGCATTTTGGAATAAAATCAAACAAAGAATAGAGGACGACCGAAGAGCTAAGCTTCCCAAAAATCTCAATCTCAAATCGACAAGGAAAATTGCTATAATTTATAGCCCCTAATTACAGATAACTAGGTATACAAGGAAGATACAGGATTCCAAAAGGGAGAAGTTCAAAAAAGGAAGATTGTTGAGACTGAAACATTTTCAGTTGATATGTGTAGAAAAATATTAGTGGAATAATCGCAATTCTAGAAAAAGAGGATTTTAAGAGTACGTGAGTAAACAGTTTCTTCACGTACTTTCATGTCAAATTGGAGTGAATTATTTATAGAGTGAATTATTTGTACTATTTATGTTCAAATATACAAATTGATGTTCTGTTTTTATACTTTTGGTTTTCTGTGCTTTAGTTTTTCTGCAATATCAATCCCGAGTCTTTTGCACTCCTCAACATCCTTATCTGTTGGCTTGTGAAGAATCCGAAGTACCGGATCTATCACATTCATACCCATCTCTCGCATCTTTTCGGCTATCATTACAGGTGCTTCTCCACTCCATCCATAAGACCCAAAACCAGCTCCTATTTTACCTTTTGGGTCTGAGGAAGCAAGAGTCTCATTTATGAATTTTTCCATGGGAGGCAACATTTTGTAGTAGAAAGTAGAAGAACCAATTGCAATTGCTTCTGCGTCATTAAGGTCTTCAGGCTTTACGTCATAAAAGCTAAGAGCCTTTACATCTATATTCCTTGATTCGATTCCATTAGCTATAGCCTCGGCCATAGATTTTGTATTCCCTGAAGTACTGAGATATACTACTATCGCTTTCAAACTTATCCCCTTCCGATTTAAGATAAAACATTAATGCCATCAATGGACAAAAAGTGAGTAAACTCGCCAGTTTTGCATATAACCGGATCCCAGGACCATAAAAAACGAAGCCTGATGTAATCTCGCTTTCCAACCATTTACTAGTTATAAAAATTATTTTAAATAAGGATTTCGTCTCACATTAAATTGATTTAAGATATTAAAGAAAAACTCCTGCTGGAGATATGCCAAAATATAGGTAAGACCATGTAGATTACTACTTCCAGAGCTATGCTACAAGAAAGATATGTACATTCTGGAAAATCTAATCCGTATTTTGGGAGAAAAATTCAAGATGCTCATGATTTTTCTCGATGTATTAATAGGAATCACCGCGACAGAAATGATCTTTGTATTCACTGATTAAATCTATCATTATACTCTGAGAAAAATTTAGCTTGTACATTGATTTTTTATTGCAACTGCTTACAGTTCTATTTCATTATACGCGTTCAAGTGCAAGAGCCCCAAGAAATGCCATTGTTTCAAATATCTCTTTGTTCTCTGGAGTTAGAGCTATCTCAGGTTGTTCAAAGGCAAATGCCATGAGGCCCAAAATCATTCTGTGAGTTTTTAGTGGAATATAGTACCCTCTTCCTGCAGGAAGATTATCTGTTCCGTAGCCAGCTGCCTGACTGTTATCATAAGCCCATCGAGCAATGTCACTCTCTTTATCTTTGAGGGGGTAGTCAGCATCACCTTCTTCTATTTGAAGACCGGAGGAGCTAGATGTAAGTATTGCAAAGGCACCTGGCATAAAGTTATGCATTTGATCGGAGAGAATCTTTAAAACCTCTGGCCGTGTGTTTGCTTTCACAAGTTCACGAGAAAGACCTGCTGTTGCTTCCACTTGAGCTTCGCTCTGCCATATCTGAGGCAAAAGATGTCGCAGCCGAGTTGCAAGGCTGCTGATTATAAGAGCAATAGTGACATATCCTACAAAAGCGATGAAGTATTGCAAGTCTTCGATACCAATTGAATAGTAAGGCTTGACAAAGAA
>PMJC01000344.1 GCA_003157235.1 Methanosarcina sp. | reverse complement strand
TTCATATAATATAATTATCCATAAATGCACTATAGCATAGATCCAAAAATAAAGCATTTGAATGTAGGAGTGTAGTTATGTGTCTACAAATAAAAGAAATGTTAAAGATCTCTTCAATAGATAGTGTATGTTACCCACAACTTATAAGATCTATTTTTTTTATATGTCGCTGATATTCATAGCGCTTCAATTATTCACTACTGTTGTCTTGTTAAGGATTGAGTTCCATATCTCTAAGGTATCCCTGTGAAGTCAGAGAGCTTAAAATTAAATCAACTTTTACAATTATATAATGAGTAACCTTGATTTTAAATGCAGTACTGCTTATTATTTACGTTTATTCGCAGTACTTCTCAAAAATACAATAATTTATCGATATTAACATTGCTTTATATGATAATAAGTTATACTATCTTATAGGGCATCGGATAACTTCTTTTGCTTCCCCGATTAATGCTACCCCCCACTCCGTAAAAACAGATGCCCATTTGCTTTTTTAACTTCTTCTTTTGAGTTCCTTCAAGTGCATCAGCCAACTAATAGAGAACTACCTTACTGTTTAAAATTAGATAACCTTTCTTTTCGTTTACCTTTCTTTTTGATAACTTGATCATTCCATAGCTTAGGGGAATTTACAAGTTTATATCAATTGAATGCTTAGTAAATGCAAAAAAGTATTTTGAAGTATATAAATATATTTAGTATATTTTGATGCAGGTTAAGTATAAATTAATTAATTGCTATATGACGTCTGGTTGATTTGTCAGAAATTGGATAACGGATTTGAAATAGTATGGTAAAATTTAGAAGTTGGCGCAAGAGCTTGTATTATCACCTACCATAACACTTTTACTGGCGCTACTTTCACCATGCAACCAAACACCATAAAACAGAAAAAAATTGTTAAGTGTAAATTAGATAAAACATAGTTGGATTTCTATTTCCATCAAATGAAAGTACTGACTGCAACTACAGACTTAGATTCTTGCTTTCGATGATATGAAAATTTTGAAACCGAATATAATCAAATGTATCTAATGTAGGGTACCCATATCTGAAGCGTTGGGTATCCTGCATTATGATCGTGAAAATGAGACAACATTTAGTATCTGCTTGTAAACATAAAAGCAAATTGATATACGTTTATCTAGACTCCTAATCTTATGAGTGTTGGTAATAGTGCAAAAAATTGTAATGGAAAGTTGATGTTGAGAATATACATATGTTTTATTTTAAAATATCTGCATCAATGAAACAATAGACTCTGCTTTTTGTGGTAAAGAAAAGGATAAAGAGCCAGTCATATTTTACACAACTTTTGGTATACTAACTTATCTAATTCAGAAATCGCTTGTGGATTATAGACGGTATTCTAGCAACCTCAAATAAGCTCTGAATAGTTACAACCAATGAATTTTTTAAATATATCTATTATAATAAATCCGGTACTGGAATTAGACCGACTAGCCTATATTTTGCCGAGCGCTATAGATTAATTGGAAACCCTCCAACCATATTAGCGCTGCAGCAAGTAGTGCCCTGAAAGGGTTATGACTTCTTCATAGGCACTGTAGTTGATACCATTACAAGTAAAAAAAATGCCCTATGGAGAATCCTACCAGATCACAGACCTCTCGCTCCCTGGCCTGTAGAGTTTATCCACTGACTTTACGCTCGGGAACGCCTTGTAAAACTCAGGAACATTGAAGACAACACNNCACATCTGAGCGAAGCTTAAGAAAAACCTCTGATCATCAGTGAATCCATCAATCATCTTCGGATCCCCTTTCAATGAAAGCTTATAGGCGTGGTAGGCCATGGTCAATCCGCCGAGGTCTGCTATGTTCTCCTGCAAGGTCAGGTTGCCGTTGACCTGTAGGCCGGGCAGAACCTCGAAACTGTTGTACTCGTCCACCAAAATCCCCGTGCTCTTGTTAAAGCTATCAGCATCCTTTGGTGTCCACCAATCAGTCAAATTTCCACTTACATCGAACTTCCTGCCCTGGCTGTCGAAGTGATGAGTCATCTCGTGTCCTATAATAACACCTATGGCTCCGTAGTTGAAAGCTTCATCAGCATCATTGTTGTTGAAGAAGAAAGGAGACTGAAGAATGCCCGCTGGGAAGACTACAATTGCCTTATTAAAGTCAGCATAAGCATTAGTATCCTGGGGGTTCAGCTGGTCCCAGAGCTTACGATCTACGGGCTTGTTTATCCTGTCTAAGCCATCTGGACCGTGATGGAACTTAAATTTAGAGCCACGAAGGACGTTCATGACATATGAATCATTCTTCACTTCAAGCTCTGAATGATTCAACCATTCGTCGGGGTAGCCTATCTGAACATCCAAGACATCAAGCTTCATGAGAGCTTTTTTCTTGGTTTCAGGCTCCATCCAGGTCAAATTTTTAATTCTATCCATGAAGGCTTTCTTTAAGTTGGATACCATCTCCTGCACCCTAGCCTTGGAGCTGGAGTCGAAATACCATTCCACATAAACACGGCCTATGTCCTCACCTATGACTTTATATTCTGCATCGAGGACCCTCTTCCAACGGGNNGAGGGGGTTCTGACGTTAACCTCAGCTATGTCTGGCCGACCTAGGAAGCTGAAGACGCTAAACCAATTCATTCCTGGAGCAAAGGTCTGAAGCTCCCCAAAACTCATCTTGTTATAAGTTTTGACCTCATCTTTGTTGGCCACGTTGGTGAAGGAGGCGTTGGCTAGCCTGGTCTCTATCTTCATGACGGTTCTAGCATTACTCTCAGCGATCTCTGGGCTATCACCAAGAAAGATAACCATTTTTGCAACGTGAGCCAGGTACTGCTCTCTGATATGTATAGAATCATTGTCCTTCCTGAAATAAAAATCTCTATCAGGGAGGCCTAGACCTCCCTGAGTGAGAGTAGCTATCATGATCTTGCTGTTCTTTTTATTGGGTTCGGCATACATNNGACATCAGAGGCAGTGAAGATATTGTCTATCATCTTCAGCTCGTCTTTGATGGGATCAAGACGCTGCTTTTCCACGGTGGTATTATCCATTCCCACAAAGTAGAACTTACCTATCCTCTGCTCGAGACTTTCCTCAGGAGCAGAGGTGTTGTTGGCTGCGCTCTCCATTATTTTTTTGACGCGGTCGTAGATTCTGTCATCCACTATCTCAAACTCTCCGTATCGGGATTTATCCACAGGCACTNNAGATGGTTTTATTACCCATCGAAGTTTCAGAAGAACCAAAAGCTACGAGGTTTAAAGCGATAATTAGTGCAATGCCCAAAGTGAATAGACATATTACTCCCTTTCTCTCCACGCGTTCTCAACTCCTATGGATTCATAAGGAACTTCTTACACTACAGCATATAAAGGTTTTTTAGTTGTATGCGGTTAGTCTCCCCAGAAACATTCTATTGACAAGAATTAACATGTTACGACAGACATTTCTATGATATTTTTGATAATAATGTAAATATTTGAGTTCAAAACTACAATTATCTCCTGAATTGCGCGTCGATTTTTAACGCATAGGTAAAACCTAATACATCCTTTTGATAACTATTTTAAATCAATAAAAAAAGAGACACCTATTTTATAATATTTTGATTTTTTTTAATTATAGCGTTGTTGCATCCTATGTTTTCCACACTCATTAGTAATGATTTTTTTTATACAGCAATGTACATATAATAACAATCTTTCAAGTTTAAATAATCATCATTTTATTTAGTTCAATATTCTGATTATTCTTATAACTGATTAACAACTTGAATGCTAAAATATTCAATTTTTGACCTTGAATATTTTTTAATATTAACTGACCTTTAAAGTTAAAAGCGATGTAGGGAAATCGGAAGTTCTGGTTTACTCGTAAATGGGGAAATCCTGCTTGATTATGGAATAAAAGTAGGAGATATACCCGAATATCCTCTCAACGACATGGAACCGAAGACATTTCTTGTTTCACATGGGCACCTTGACCACTGTGGAGTAGTGCCTAACTTGATGTACCAGAATCCAGAGGTCTATATAACCCCACCGACTGCAGAGTTTACCAAACTTCTAGGGAGAGATACCCTCAAACTCGCAAAGACTACACTTTCAAATGTATCCCCTTTTGATCCTGAAGATCTCCATCAACTTGTCTGCAGGACACGAAAATAGATTATTGAGATATATTCAAAATAAATAGATACAGAGTTTGCTTTTACAACGCAGGCCATATCCCTGGTGTTTCGAGAATCCACCTGGAATCCGAACACGAAGAAAGTCTGTTCTATACAGAAGATTTCAGCCTGAAGGAAAAAAAGGTTTGTACAAGGTGCAACCGAATTTTCTGAAGCAGACACGCTTGTGCTCGCGAGCAAGTATTTCGAGAAAGACCATATTCCACGAAAGGAAAACGAAGAAAGATTTATCGAATAAATCCAAGATACTTGAAGAAAGGAGGCACTGTCCCTTATCCCTGACTGTGCAATAGGTCTGACTCAGGAAGTTCTTATGCTACGTGAAGCACATGGAATCAAAGCTTATGTGGATGGTTTGGGCCTGGATGTCTACGAAATACTTAAAAAATCCCCTGAATACCTGAGGAATCCTGAGATTCTTGAAAGGGCTTTCAGACGTGTGGTTCCCGTAAAAGTCCAGCAGAGGGATTTAGTCCTTAAAAAACCTTCCGTTACTGTCACTACATCCTGGATGTTGAACGGAGGCCCACCTCTTTATTATCTAAGCCGACTGTATAAAGATCCCAAATCAAAAATCCTATTTACCGGCTACCAGGTTGAAGGCACAAATGGCAGCTGGCTCTTTAACATATGATTATTGAAACAAAAGAAGATGCTCTTCAACTTAAAACCAAAACTTAGAGTCTGTTACCTTTTAAAGAAAACAGAAAAATGTACAGTCCTTTCAAAAACCTGCGAAACGCTTAAGCCTCAAAAAATCCAATTATCTGGATATGATACTGAATCCTGAATCTGAGATCCTTGAGACACTTGCAAAGAGTATCCTGCTGGCTGCACGGACTGCCCCAAAAGCCAAAGGAGTAGACGACATCGTAACTGCCTTTGTTGAAAATAATGATATTGAAGTACTTGCCCTGACAATGGAAAAGCTGGCAGATGAAAAGGGCACAGGCTTCGATTTCCTAAAAAGAGATGCTGCAAACCTCAGAAATGCCGGGGTTGCGATCCTGATAGGCGTTAAAACCAGTGGAGCTGCAGGTCTTGATTGTAGAGCCTGTGGCTTTGAAACCTGTGCAGAGATGTTGAACCGGCAAAAGGTAGAAGCAGAGTTTAAAGGCCCAAATTGCATGTTTAAACATGCAGACCTGGGAATTGCTGTAGGTGCAGCTGTTGCAAAAGCCAAAGATTTCTGTATCGACAACAGGGTTATGTACACTATTGGTGCAGCTGCAAGGATCTCGGGTTTGCTGGATGCTGATGTTGTTTTTGGAATTCCATTAAGTATAACAGGGAAAAATATTTTCTTTGACAGGAAATAAAGACTTTGATTAAATTGCTGGCGATCAGACCACCTTAAATTACGAAATAATAAATATTTATACAGTCTCATCCTGAGACAGAGTTTTAATTTATCGATACATTGCAAGGTATTTATATATGTTTTAATATTTTTTAGGGTTATCAAAATTTACCATTAATTCAATTCGCTATCTCTGAATCAATTTAAAATCCAGAAAATGATAAAAAGCCCAGTATTCAGAAAATAATATATTATATATGTCAACCGTATTTGTATCCTGTAGAGTAGCTTGCTTGTATTTGATAAGCTTTCTGTACTTAAAAATGTCTCTCAAATAAGGCATTTTTCAACAAAAACCGAATGCATCAAATTTAGTACCAGATCTGATAATAAAGAAATGTCTTTATAGATAAATAATGAATGTAATTGTATCCAGATATGGGGTGAAAAAACATTATTAACTGCTAAACCACTTAGATTATTTACTTGGAACAAAATTGATAACAAAGAAACATCTTTGCAGACCAATATCGAATGTAAACATATCCAAATTTGGGGTGAAAAACATTATTAACTGCTAAACCACTTAGATTATTTACTTGGAACAAAAAGGAGTGTTAACTAAACAAAGTGGGAAATTATTTAAGGGAGTGTTTTGTAGAAATTTCACCTTTTCCCGATATTTCTGAATGATGCTTGAAAAAGACACATGTTTGAAAATATACATAAATATAGAATATAAAGATTAGATGATTAATAGTAATCAATATGGAATTTTGTTCTCTAGCTGCGAAGCGCTTTGAACCAGCGCGTTCATACATTAAACACTTAAAATAAAATTAGTATAACTAGTAGTGAAAAATCAGAGAGGCTCAAAGCATGGCAGAAATAATCGTCTATACAACNNCAGCAGAAATGGATACCCCGAAAGCTTTGACAGAACTACATTTCAATGGAATTTTTACAGTTACCGCTCCTGTTTTACAGATCAATGACATCTTTCTAACCCATGAAGAGCTGTTCATTGGCGAAGAAGTAAACACGGAAAAAATTTTGGATATTTTATTGATACAACCATCTGAAACTTCAGAATGACCTAAGCAATTTGCAAATTTCACCCTTAAAACAACGAGGATGAGAAAATGATAAGTGAAATTCTTTTACAAGATAGCGATTTATCTGATAACCGGCCAGTTCAAAAGACACTTGATGGACTCTCCACCTCCCCTCTATCCAAAGATAACCATTTATCTGACAATCAGCAAGTGCAAAAGACACTTGATGGACTTTCAGTCTCTCCTTTCCCAAAAGTAAGGACTACAGACGGTTTCATGGTTAACTGGGATAGGAACATTATTGTGAATCAGCTTCTGAAAGAAACAAAATTAAGCGAAATCTTTTACAACAAACCTACAATCACGAAAGGAGAAGCAATTCATATAGCAAAAGAAGCTGAAAAAATTATCAAGAAGATGAATATCAAGTTTCTCTCAGGCCCTCTTATCCGTGAAATAGTGAATAATATTCTTCTTGACAGAGGGCATGTAGAATGGAGAAATATAATGACAAGAGTTGGGGCTTCTGTTTACGATGCCTACGAAATAGATACCGGATATGGCTTTGAGGCAAATGATAATGCAAACCAGCTAAATAACGCCGAAACTTCACACAAGAGAAAAGCCGACAAGATGTCTAAAGAACAAAATCTCCTCCTGATGCCAAAAGAGATTGCTGACCTGCACCTGAATGGAGATTTCCACATTCACGATCTAGAATACATGGGTACAAGGCCTTTTTGTCAGGATTGGGACCTCCGCTACTTCTTTTATTATGGACTCATGCCTGACGGAGTCGGAACCCAATCCAGTGTGGCAAAGCCTGCAAAAAATGCAGAAGTAGCTTTTCTTCACGCAGTAAAAGCCATGGGGTCAGCTCAGACAAATTTTGCAGGTGGGCAGGGTTTTTATAATTTTCTAACTTTTATTGCTCCCTATCTGGAACGCAAGTCTGAAACTGAGATCAGGCAACTTATGCAAATGTTCGTCTATGAAATGATGCAG
>PMJC01000398.1 GCA_003157235.1 Methanosarcina sp. | reverse complement strand
GCAAGCCTTGCAACATGAATCCCGTAACTCTTGTCCGTTGCTCCGGGTACTATTTTTCTCAGAAAGACAAGTTCATGACCTTTTTCTGTTACTGCGATATGATAATTTTTGACCCTCTTCAACTTCTCCTCAAGGGCTGTGAGCTGGTGGTAATGGGTTGCAAATAGAGCCCTGACTCCCACCTTTCCTCTATTATGCAAAAACTCTACAACAGATTTTGCAATGCTATATCCATCATAAGTACTCGTTCCCCTGCCGATTTCGTCAAGAAGTACAAGGCTTTTAGGGCTTGCATTGTTAAGGATATTTGCAAGCTCTACCATCTCTACCATGAAAGTGCTCTGCCCGTTTGCAAGGTCGTCAAAGGCTCCTATTCTTGTAAAAATCTGGTCAATAATCCCTACAGAGGCATGGGATGCAGGAACAAAAGAGCCGGCCTGAGCCATGATCGCTATAAGTGCAATCTGGCGCATGTAAGTAGATTTTCCAGCCATATTCGGCCCCGTAACTAGCAAAAACTGATTTTCCTTGCAGTCCATCTCAGTGTCATTAGGGACAAAACCCATTGGGACTATATTTTCAATTACAGGATGCCTTCCATCCCGAATAAGGATTTTGCAATCTTCTGTAAGCTGAGGCCTAGTATAATTGCTGTTTCCTGCAACTTCAGCTAGGGCTGAAAGACCATCTAGATTTCCTATTCTTTCAGCTGTTTCCTGGAATTCTTTAGAATGAGCTGAAAGAGTCTGCGTAATCATCATAAAAATTTCATATTCTAGGGCCATAGCTTTTTCATTGGCTGTAAGGATGAGGCTCTCTTTTTCTTTGAGCTCAGGTGTAAAAAAGCGCTCTGCATTTGCGATGGTCTGCTTTCTAATATAATCTTCAGGCACCTGGTTGCTGTTGGAATTGGTTACTTCAATATAATAGCCAAAAACCTTATTGTATCCCACTTTCAGGGACTTAATCCCACTTCTCTCTTTTTCCTTCTGCTGAAAATCCGCAATCCACTGTTTGCTATTTCTAGCAATATTCCGGAGCTCATCGAGTTCTGAATTATATCCTGGTTTTATCATTCCACCTTCTCTGACTGATATTGGAGGATCTTCAACTATTGTTTTTTCTATCATTTCAGCCAGATTTTCGAGCTCTGAAAAAAATGCAAGTCCTTCAGCAATTTCTTTCAACAATTTCATTCCCATTTTCCCTATCAGGCAGTCCCGAATAGGAAGTACAGCATTCAGGGACTTTTTCAGGGCTATAAGGTCTCTTGAGTTTGCATTCCCATATACCACTCTTCCTATGAGACGTTCTATGTCCCTTACCTCGGACAGCCATTTTCGAATATCATAACGGATCAAGTGATCTGATGCTAGCTCTTCGACAGCATCGAGTCGAAAGTTGATTTTTTCTATGGACAACAAGGGTTTTGAAAGCCACTTTTTCATTATACGGCTTCCCATAGGTGTTTTTGTGCAGTTAAGAATTCTGTAAAGAGAGTTTTTGTCTCCTTCATCCCTAACATTTTTTACAATTTCGAGATTATGCAGGGTTATTGAGTCAAGAATCATAAACTCGGAGTTCAAGTATGTCTTCAAAGTGTTGATATGAACCAGGTCCCTCATTTGTGTATTCTGTGCATATTCCAGGGCAGTCCATGCAGAACATACTGCAAAATCCAGTTTATCACAGCCCATCCCTTCAAGAGTTGCAACCTTGAAATGGGCTTTCAGTTTTTCTCCAGCTTCCTCGGCTCCTGAGATCTCAGGAACAAACTCCTGGATAATAGTTTGATTTTTCAGTTTATCTGTGAGTTCTGAATTCCCATGCAGAGAGGGATGCAGAATACATTCTGCAGGGCTCATACGGACAAATTCACTAAGTAATTTCTCAAAGCTTTCCGAGTCTCGAAATTGAGTTGTAAGAAATTCCCCTGTAGAAATATCCAGGAAAGAAACTCCGATTTCAATTTCCTTTTTTGTATTTTTCCCAGATTTCCCAACTTCTTTTCCTGCAATTGCCATCAAGTAATTATTCGAAGAGTCCGAAAACATTGAAGAATCAATTACTGTACCCGGGGTAACTATCCTGACCACCCCTCGCTTTACAACTCCTTTCGCCTGCTTTGGATCTTCGAGCTGTTCGCAGATAGCTACCTTGTATCCTTTGTTTATGAGCTTTGGCAAGTAAGTGTCGATAGCATGGTAAGGAATCCCTGCAAGCGGCATTCTGTGCCCGGTCCTGTCTTTTCCTCGAGCTGTCAGTGTTATTTCAAGTTCTTTGGATATGGTTTTTGCGTCTTCCCCAAAGGACTCATAGAAATCTCCCATTCGAAAGAAAATAAGTGCATCAGGGTAGGCCTGCTTGGCTTCATAATACTGACGCATTGCAGGGGTCATCATTTCAGTCATTTTTATCTCACTGTAAGCTGTTGAATCTTTTTGGTTTAAAACAAATCTCTTATAGTTACCTGGACATGTTATTTGGACATGTTATCGGGTGTGATTATATAAGCAGATTGATTTTTCGCATTTCAAGTTCCTTAAAAAGGATATCTTTATCTTAAATCATCCTTCTCATATATAATTAACAAATCGATACTTTAAGTAATCTTGTAGGAAGAAACTAATATTACTCGAAGAAAACTAACTGAAGTCTGCTCTATCTTCGGGAATACTTATTGTATGAGTTTGGTAGGTATGTAGGTACCGCTCACCACTGCAAAAAATGAGGATATCTCGTAGTTTTTTTGTCGAGGCTCATGAGGAAATAGTCGAGAAAATCTGGGAAAAGTATAAGCTTGAAAGAGCTAATTAATAGACATAAATTTAAACATGCTTACTCAAATATTTTTCTTTAAATGCATTGTTTTGATCCTTTTAAGTTTTGTGGGAAAATTCAATCCTTAATGGAGATGAATTATTGAGCTCAAGGTATCCAAGTTTTCTATGCATTGTTTTGGTCTTTTAAGTTTATTTGGGAAAANNGGCATTTTTCCTGCTGTCATGCTATTACTTTGACGTTCTATACCAATTTTGACATATTTTACCTACTTGATACAGTAGTTCATTACAATAAATATAATGATTACTTCAAATTCAGTTCTTCCTCAGGAAACTGTTTTGTTAAAATATATAGACTCAAAAATGATACGAAAAGATTTCCAATCAGTTAAGGAATCAATTTTTGCAAGTTTGTCTTCAACTAACTTATAAAAGTTATATTCTTCTTAAAGACGAAATCAGTAAGATTTTCCATGAGTAAAAATTATTGTTACGAAATTTAAACCTCCAATACTCAAGTGTATAGGAGTTTATCGAAATTCTCTAATATGAAAACATAGTTTTAAAATTAAATAGTGGCATTTAAGGTATAAGATTGTCTTTATTATCAAAGTAGCGTATTAAGTATCTTCAATTTACTATCAACAATTTTTAAGGTATATTTGGTGAAATGATTTTTTTTAGTATCTGAAATCTCTGCATTTAAGGAAGTTTTTTCCATGGAGCTTGAAAAAGTTATAGAAACTCTTGAACAAATTGCACCACTTGAGCTTGCTGATGACTTTGACGTAGGCAAGATAGGATTAATTCTTGGCCTGGAAAATGATATAAAAAAGATTGCAGTTGCTCTTGATGCTAATTTCTATATTCTTAAAAAAGCCGTAGAAATGAGAGCAGATCTGCTGATTACTCATCACACTCTCATCTTCCATCCTATTAACAAAATTTCAAAATCATTAGCATTTTCTCTCAAGCTTGCCTTTGAAAATGGAATATCTCTTTACACTATGCACACAAATTATGACAGGGAAAGAGAAGGTATCAATGGTGCCCTTGCGGTCAAGATTGGGCTCAAAAATTGCGAAACTGCAGATATAGGTAAAATAGGGGAAGTAGAACCTTGTTCTTCAGTTGAACTAGCATCTCACATATCTGAGTGTCTGAAGACTCCTGTAGTGTATGCCGGACAAAGGGAAGGGATCAGGAGGGTTATGGTTATTGGAGGTAGCGGTTTCAAGGGTGAATTTCTTGAAATTGGCAGGGCAAATAGAATTGATGCTTTCATATCTTCCGAACTTAAGCATGAGGTTCTTCGAGCCTACGAGGACATCTGTCTGATTGACGCTACTCACTATGCCACGGAAAGCCCTGGAATGGAGGCTTTATGCTTAAGGCTGCGTGAACGTCTTGAAATTGAGGTTGAGTTCATTGAACAGCCTTCCGGACTCAGGACAATCGATAGAACATGAACCGTGATGACGTCGTTATCCAAAAACGATATTGATAATATTTTATTTTTTTGAAAACATCCACAGAAAGTAGGTTGCAATATAGCCATTAGAATTATACACTTGATGGGGAAAGTTGAGAACTTTCAAAGGAAAAAAGTAAAGTTAAATGACAATCTCATATAGGAGTTAAATTAAACTAAGACCCGAACTTAAAAATTAGATGATTAGAAGATTTCAGTTCTCAGAATTTCGATTAAACTCGTAGTTGCACTTGACACCCTCGAGATCAAAACATAGATTACAGGATGCACACATCGCCTTTTTAGTTTTTTCAGACTTAAGTTTCAAAACAAGATCAGGCTCGCAGATGAATGACCTGTTCATGGAAATTAGATCTGCATATCCTTCTTCAAGCAGATTCTCCATTGCAGAAAGGGATCTGATACCCCCTACAAGTATTACAGGAATATTTACTGCTTTTTTATCGCTTTAGAATATTCTCCAAAATATGCTTCTTCAGCAAGAGTTAATCGCAGTTTTTACGGTTACTTTACCTGCCTCACTGATCCCTCCGCTAACCTCGATTGAACATACTCCAGTTTTCTCCAGAAATTTTGCAGTCTGCAAAACCTGTGAGATATTAATTCCGATGTCTGCTTTTTGAGAACCCTGCTGGAAACCATCTGTTACATTCAATTTGACAAGAATTGGAAAATCAGCTCCAGCTTGTTCTTTTATTCGCCTGACAATCTCCGTGACTATTCTTGCCCGATTTTCAATTGAGCTCCCCCAACGGTCAGTCCTTCTATTTGTATATGGAGAAATGAAATTACTTAAAAGGAAGCCATGGGCACAATGAAGCTGTAAGCCGTCAAAACCTGCTTTTTTTGCCCGGATAGCTGCTTTTGTAAAGGCCTCGATTACTTCCAGTATTTCCTGTTCAGTCATTTCCCTAGGTACAACTCCCGAGAGTTCATCTTTGATTTCCGAAGGAGCCATAGGGACCGGATATTTTTCAGAAATTGCTGCCTGCCTCCCTCCATGCACTATCTGAAGTACAATTTTGCTTCTGTACCTGTGCACCATTTCGGTTATCTTCATATAGGGTTCAATAAAACGATCATCATAGATTCCTTGCTGATAAATCACACTCTGCCCACTAGGAAGTACATAAGAAAAGCCTGTTATGATCACCCCGACATCATTTTTTGCAAGTTCCTTGTAGAGATTCCCTAATTTTGAAGTGGGCTTTCCATCTTTTTCAGCCATGGATTCATGTGTTGCGGATCTTACAAATCGATTCTGGAGATCCATGTTGCATAAGGTGATTGGATCAAAAATCATGGGAAATAGTAAGAGAGAGCAGGATAAATAGTTATCCAGCATTCCTAAAAAAGAAAGTTTTTTACCCAATAACTTTTTTATAACTCGATCATTCCATTCCATATAAGAAAACAGACTGAAGCCTTTCCATACCCACCAATAAATGACTTAATCTCTGGCCTATAGTAGGTTTTTTGATAGTTCCTTATGAAAATTCCATATCAGATTCCTAAACGTATCTTATAAAGCTCCACAAACGTTCGTAGTTGACTAGCGTATCTCCAAATAGTCAAATGTGGCATGTTGTAAGACTTATAAT
>PMJC01000305.1:2279-2911 GCA_003157235.1 Methanosarcina sp. | reverse complement strand
AACGTTTTTCCCGTTGAGGTGCCGGCTTGCTTTCTTAAGTTCGACTTTCCTGCCCCCGGCATGTTTCAGGAGGATTTTTGCTCCCTGCAGCGAAGGCTCAAAGCTATAATCCATCTTTGAAAGCTCAAAGCGAAGGGTTCCGAAAACGAAACCGTCTACGAGCACTTCATCGGTTTTATCCTCACCGGGAATTTTATTAAGAAGGATGAGCCTGCCTCCGAGAGGATTGCAGCCGAAGGCTGAATAAAGCTGCCTGTCCAGTACTTCCCGTTCATGGAGGGAACAGAAGCGGACATCAGCAGGCTGTGAAAGACGAATAATTTCTCCTTTGCTGCCACATCTGCCGCATTCCTCTCCTATGAGGGGCAGGTTACATTTCCTGCACCAAAAAATGTGGTCATNNTTCTCTGGCAGGGTTTTTTCCCTTGACACCCTGGGATTTACCTTCTGAATGATTTTTGCTGGTATTGGTACCTTTTTTATCCGGAACTGGAGAAGCTGCTCTAACCGATCTGTTTCTTTTTTGTTCCTTTGAGCCCGAAATCCGTAATTTTTCAGTTTTTTGTTGCATTGACATTCTGGCCATCATTTCAAAGAATAATAAAGTATTTGATTGTTCAGTTTGATTGTTA
>PMJC01000305.1:0-2196 GCA_003157235.1 Methanosarcina sp. | reverse complement strand
TAAGTTTGATTGTTAAGTTTGATTATTAAGTTTGATTGTTAAGTTTGTACTTTCTTTCCATTTAGTATTCTTTAATTAATATATCATAAAAGACAACCAGTTAAATAATTCCTTGATATTAAGATATTACTATATTAAAATAACTCAAATCATATAATTAATTTGCTATTTAAATACATTTATGTGCTATAAAATATTAAGCTTCCTGCTAACGTAAAACACATCCCGAAGGTAATCCAGTATGAATTATGATGTAGTTGTAGTTGGAGCCGGTCCTGTAGGCTCCACTGCCGCCCGCTATGCAGCCCTTAATGGGGCCAGTGTCCTCCTGCTCGAAGAACATCCTTCCATAGGTTCGCCGGTAGGCTGTACCGGACTTTTGAGTACGAGAGCTGTGACAGAATGCGAACTCAAGCCGTCTGATGACTTTGTATTCAACTCCGTACGCGGGGTTTTTGTATACGCCCCTGACGGGCAGTGCCTTCCAATAGATGGTAAGCAGACCAAGGCATACGTGATCTCGAGGAAAATTTTTGACCGCAAGCTTGCAGTAATGGCTGTAGAAGAAGGGGTGGTATTGTCCCTGAGGACAAGGGCCGTAGGGCTTGAGAGAAGGGATCCAAAAAATAAAATTGAACGAAAAATAAGTCCGGCTCCAATTAAACTCATGGTACTCACAAATGGCAAGCCTGAAACAATATCTGCATCAGTAGTGATAGGAGCTGATGGAGTTAAAAGTCGTATAGCTAGTTATGCAGGGCTTGAGAGACCTACTCGTATGCTTTCCGGAATTCAGATAGAAGTTCCATATAAATCCAAAAATATTGATTTTGTTGAAATGTTTTTAGGCTCTTCAGCTCCTGGTTTTTTTGCATGGACAGTACCAATTGACGAAAAAATTTCAAGAATTGGGCTCGCCTTTGAACCGAGCTTTGCTTGCAAAAATGTTCATGAAAAAAGTTATTCTCTTTCTTATCTTGAAAAATTCCTTCGATCAAACTCCCACGTAAAAGCCAGGTACTCAGGAGGTATGCTTGATTTTGTAGTAGGAGGAATCCCAATAGACCCTCCTAAAAGAACTGTTTCTGATGGTATTTTGCTAGTAGGTGATGCAGCAGGGCAGGTTAAACCAATATCAGCTGGTGGTATCTATACAGGAGCTTTTGCGGCAAAAATAGCTGGAAAAGTTGCAGCAGACGCCGTCCTTGAAGGAAACACATCTGCACAGAGGCTTTCCGAATATGATCTACTATGGCGAAAATACCTCGGAAAAGAATTTGATATTGGTCTAAAAATCCATGATTATATGGGAAAGTTGGAAGACAAGCAATTAAATGACCTTATAGGCTCGCTAAACACCTCCTCTATCCTTAAAATCATCACTGAATATGGAGACATGGATCATCCTTCTGTCCTCATGAGAAAACTCATCTTCTCAACAAATTCGATTGAGTTTATGAAAACCTTAGGAATATTCCTAAAAACCATTTTTTAGAAAGTTAAAATGTAAGCACACAAATCCCTGATTAATTAAAAACTGGGAGACAGGAAATTAAAAGACCTCGTAGGCTCACTAAAGATCCCTACTTTTCTCAAAATAGAATTGATTTGATATTAAGGAGGATATTTGCCACTTCCACAAGTAGCGCCTATAGCAATACATAAAGAATGATAATAGTAACTAAACTAATTATTATTTTAAAAATTTTGAGCTGATCTATCATAAATATATTATATTTAGCTCTCATTTGACTCCCTTTCCATAAAAAAGATAATGATTTCTTTAATTTCAGATATGNNTTTTATCAAAATATGTAAAAATTGTGTATATTTTTGATACATTGTCCTTTTTAATTATGCTTATCCTAAATCCATTTTGTTCTTAATCATTAAAAATTTTCAGATAAGTAAAAGAATGCAAAACTTATCTTTCCGACGTAAAAGTCAAGAGACGAATAAGTAGTATGACGATTTCTGTAAAATCACCATATTGTATAGAAAATTCGACACACTGCCAAAATTAGAGAACTACTACCTTTTGCGATAAAACATTATTATTTTTCGAATTTTGCATTTGATTTTCATATATTTCTTCCCTTCAAGGACTAAAAAAGCAACATTTTGGTTTTTAGTTGCTGCATATGTTTTAATAAAAAATATTTTTTTCCAATTTTTTGGAAAAAATTTTATTAAATT
>PMJC01000339.1 GCA_003157235.1 Methanosarcina sp. | reverse complement strand
ATTTTCCACCATTTCAAAATAGATGCCTCCAAGAAGGCTTGCATACTCATTAGTTTTGAAATCGCTCATGCGAACTACAACAGATTTCGGATAAAAAGCCGCGACAATAGTTCCAACTCCTTGGGCAAGACGTTCAACAAAATATTTCTCTTTATCATAACCTCTTGTAAGTTGTTCGATTTCCCGAAGAACTTTAGGGTCTTTGACCTTTTCAGGGTGTACGAGAGCCATTGGATGGATCTTGATATAGCTTGTAATGATGAATTCCAGCCTCGCAAGCCCAATTCCNNGAAGAATACCATCGTATACAATACCGTCCTCTCCTTCCGCGCAGCTTACTGTAATTTCCCTGCCTGTATCGAGAACCTCGGTTGCAATGCCTGCTCCTACGACTGCGGGAATTCCAAGTTCCCGGCTTACAATAGCAGCATGGCAAGTCCGTCCTCCTTTGTTCGTGACAATTGCAGCTGCTGTTTTCATGACAGGCTCCCAGTCAGGAGTCGTTGTGTCCGCAATCAGGATTTCTCCTGGCTTAAAAGAGGGTAGATCCGAAATATCCGAAATCATACGAGCCTTTCCAGAAGCAATTTTGTCTCCTACACTCCTACCTTTCGCAAGAATTCCAGACCTTGTTTCAAGTACATAGGTTTCCAGAATTTCTTTGCTTTTCTGGGATTGGACAGTCTCTGGCCTTGCCTGGACTATAAAGAGTTCGCCTGTTATGCCATCTTTTGCCCATTCGATGTCCATTGGACGTGGTTCCCCATACTTATTAGAGTAGTGGTCTTCGATAGTAATCGCATATCCTGCAAGTTCAAGCACTTCTTCGTCATTAATACAGAAACGAAGCCTATCAGCTTCAGGGACTTCTACGTTTCGAGTGAGCATTTTGGAGTCTCCATGACCATAGATCATCTTGATCTCTTTGTTTCCCACTTTTTTCTGAATAATCGGCTTATACCCTTCCCTGAAAGTCGGTTTGAAGACATAGAACTCATCTGGATTGACCTGGCCCTGCACGATATTTTCTCCAAGCCCGTATGCGCCTGTAATGAAAACCACTTCTCTGAATCCTGTTTCAGTATCCAGAGTAAAAATAACGCCGCTTGAAGCTAGATCTGACCTTACCATCTTCATAATCCCTATCGAGAGCCCTACTTTGAAATGATAATAGTTGTTTGTTACGCGATAGGAAATCGCCCTGTCAGTGAAAAGTGAGGCAAAACAGCGTGAACAGGCGTTCATAAGACCTGGATAACCCCTTATATTTAGGTAAGTTTCCTGTTGGCCAGCAAAAGAAGCTGTGGGAAGATCCTCAGCAGTTGCCGAACTCCGTACAGCTACATCCGCATCGTCTCCATACTGCTCGCATAAGCTATCATATCCAATTTTGATTTCTTCCCAAAGATCGTCAGGAATTCCTACCCCAAGGATCAGGTCTCTAGCGATCTTCCCCCTTTTTGCAAGTTCAACGACATTAGCAATATCAAGACCTTCCATTGCTTTTTTGAGCTTCTCTAGAATTCCTCCAGATTTGAGGGTGTGCCAGTAAGCTTCAGCAGTTACTGAGAAGCCGTTTGGGATCTTTACCCCCTTCGAAGTAAGCTCCCGGTACATTTCTCCAAGAGAAGCATTCTTTCCACCCACAAGCGGAACATCGTCAATCGTAATCTCTTCAAACCAGCGGATATACTTGCTTTTATTATCAGACATTCTCCATGAATCCCCCTTAAAATTAATTATGTATTAAATAAACGATAACGATATACATTTAAGATTTCATACATTAGTTTAGAAATTCTCCAAATCAATACAGAATATTCTTGAATAAAAAAGCTCCACTTGCAATTTATGCATCGATGACAGAAATGAGTTTCCCCTATCCACGTTATTCCGGTTTGGTAGTTATGGATAATTATTCTCGTTCAGATGCAGTTTTTTCTCATAGTTTACAAAAAACCTCCAATTTCCCCTATTACCTTTTCGCTTGCAATAACTAACACACTGTTTCCAATAAATCCTGAGCGAGTTCTATTTTCGGTCATATTTTCTGCGCTATCTAAAACAAATCATGAGCTTCGTTACCTTCACCTCAGCCATAGTTGCGAGATCTGTATAGTACCTCAAAGGCCAGAAACGAACTTAAACCGTTCGTCGTCGATGCCATTGTGGAGCATTCGTAAAATGATCCCCTGGAATCTTCCAGTAATTTATCGATATCTTTGACGGTGCTTAAAATTTAGAAATTTAATGTTCCCAATGTAAAAAAATAAGTTTATTGAAATTCTCTCTTTTAAATTATGACTTTTATCTGAATCTCAAATTCCATATAAGATTTATTCTGGAAAGAATCCCTACAAGCGACCCCTTATATCAATAACCATAAATCTCTAAATATTTTCAGAGAAAATTAGTTTCAGGATTTACTGCTAGCGCATTGGAAGAAAGGATCTGACATATTGTATCATAGTATCCAAAAACATATATGCACAATCCTCAGGATAGGGAATACACTAGACAAATTTCGAGTTATTCCCCTCAAATATAGGGTACACAGTGTACTTTTTCTCAAACATAAACCGGATCAAATCTTCCAGGCTCATGGAAAAACTAACAGTGACAACATCCTTTTTCATGATAATCTTGACCGAATATTTTTGGAAGCTATCTCGACCTTAATGGATCGTTCCTCTTAAGATACTCCACATAAATAAAGTGATCAATTATAGTAAAACAGAGATTTTCAACAAGAATTCCAAAAATTGCCATGAGAAAAGCAAAAAACTTTCCGACAAAAGCTGCACTCTAGGTAGCGTTTACATAGGAAATTTTCCTGGCGTAAAAAGAACGAAGCACCCTGCTCCCCATCCATAGGAAAAACAGGCATCAAGTTAAAGATCCTACGCACTATATTCCTATATCAAAAAATCCAGAATATAAAAATTAATCTAATTTTCAATTAATAATAGTAGAAGATAGACAAATAAATATATAGATATGTGTACATTTACGTAATGTTGGATGAGCTTCTAATGGGAATGAAAAAGTAAACTAATAAATGCAAAAATCAAGTTCAAGAATTAGATCTTGAGCAAATTAAAGTATTATGAAGTAAGGTTCAATTTTGTTGTCATGAAGGCATTGAAGAAAATTCACCTT
>PMJC01000052.1 GCA_003157235.1 Methanosarcina sp. | reverse complement strand
TAATACACCACAAACTAAATGTATCTACTAACATCAGTGAACTACAATACATACTTAACTTCTTAGTCATTTTTATTAATTATGCACAAAATTGTTTCTGAATAAAACTGACTTTCCAATAAAATATTTTAAAACCGAACAACAATTTAATATTAATTATTTCTTTATTACTCTAGGAGTTATTCACAAATTTAGAAATCGTTGTCTTGCGAAGCATATAGCTGATGTATCTTGGAGCAAGTTAATGGACATCACTACTTACAAGGTAGAATGAGCTGGTAAAAGTGTAAAACTTGTTAATTCAGGAAATACATCTCAAATGTGCTCAGGTTTCTGTCGAATTGTTAAAAAAGAAGGTTCTGGTGCAAAAAATCTGGCTTTGTTGCAAAATCAGTGAAAAACTTCACAATTAGGAAAATTAATCAATATCATCAAGGGAAAAATGATACACAAAGGTAAAAATTATAGTGTCAAATTGCGGAAATATTATTTTTGCACCAGAACCCAAGATCAAGCACAATAAACAATGTGCTTTAAATTCGCATTTAAAATAGTTACGGGTTTAAAGCTATTGATTTTTCAGTTCAATCACGTAGTCATAGATTAATTTAATTATGTAAAAGGTGGAACCTGTAGTAAATGATCATAAAAAAGGTTTATTGTGGCTTTAATCAATCAAAAAAAGAATAATACTAGGTTATATTTTATGGATAAATTGCGTTCTCACCTGAAAAATTATTGCAGTTCCGAAAGGCACGATCCCATATAGAAGAGATTTAATATTGAACTCACAAGTTACATCTTTGATTGTATCTCTTCATTATCTAGACTATATTTTTAAGGAGTATTATAATGAATGGAGTTTTTGTGGAATAGTTCTTGACTATGTAGTAACAGATGAGAACGTAGGTTAATACTATGTTCTCAACATATTTAATATTTTTAGCATATACTCTTATTCTATCATCCTTCTTTTATACTATAATATTTAATCTTTTTGGTGTAGTACTCTAATAATCGAGTTGGACAAAAAACTAGAATTTTGAGCCTCCTTCCGAATTAATGGAACTTTCCAATAAGGGCACTTATACTATCACTTGTAACCATGCCTGTTATGTGGTTTTCTAACTCGATGATTGGAAGTGCAGAAATTGAATAGTTTCTCATTCTTGACGATACAGTTCCAATTTTATCGCCTCCATGATCATACCAGACATCACGTGTAATTCTCTCATTTAATTCAGTCATTTTACAGGCAACTGCTTTTGTAATATCCCAGGAGGTGACAATCCCTTCAAGCTTTCCGTCTTCATTGATACATACCAGTACTAAAGCAGACCTGATGAACATAGGAAATACTCAGGTAGACAACTCTTTTTCTCTGATCAGTTTAAGAGCATGCCTACGGCCGGACCTGGAGTATGTGGCTCTTCAATTTTTCTTAGGCCAGAAAACTTCTGTCTTGTACCAAAACTGAATGGTGGGATAAAAAACAACACAAAGGTTCACTAGATGGTTACGGAAGCTTATGATACAGATTAATTGAAATAAATTTCTCTAACAAGCGGTTTAGTTGTTTTGTCGGAAAAAGAAGTCAAAAGAGTATTCGGTATCATAAAACAGCTTGCATGTGAGTACGACCTTCCAATAGGTATTTCTGTTTATCCCATAACAATTCATCAGAAGAGCTTTACTCTACAGGGCATGCGAGTAAAATACAATGTTGAAACTATGGATCTTGAGCTTTTTCGCCGGTTTTGTCCTAATCTCTCACTCCCTTCAGTTATAGAAGCACTTGATAAAGTAGTAAATATTTTTGGCAGAAATCGAGTTTCTTCGAACTTTATAATCGGTCTTGGAGGAAGTGAGGAAACAGTACAAAAGGGCATAGAGTGCCGCGTAGAAAGATGTATTATTCCGATCCTCAGACCTGATTCTCAAACCCATATCTCCTCATCCTCTAAAGAAACGATGTGAAAAATATTAACAGGCCAGATGCTGCAAGGCTTCTAAGGCTGGGAAGTATGCTGAGAGATCTGCTTGACAGACAATTACTCTATGTAAATAAATCGCGTAAAATGTGCTTACTCTTCACTGGCTCGATCTGACACCCTATAAAGATATTTAATTTATTCGATTCCGTGTGATTAATCCCAGAATGATCTTCAAAAAATCAACCTGTTTTTGGTATCTACTGTTGGAACGATAATCTCTCAGCAATCACTGAAGAAAATTACAATTTTGAATTAGTTGATTCGTGCTATTTTCATTGTTTGTTAATCAAATAAGGATATTTGCTATTAGATTATTTCCTTTAGAGGATAATTTTTGCCTATTTTAGGAAATCTTTATAAAATCCAGATATAAATAATTGAGTACATGACACAACAATCTGCGACACAGCAATTCACTCTTACCATCATATCTGGAAAAAATAGATTTAGGGAGCAGGAAGGATTTGACAGAATAGAGATNNTTTATTAATGATATTGAAACCCTTGCACAGGGAGATACAGTAACAGGGAGATTGATTCTCATCAACGGGGAAGTTCCTCCAGAGTCCTTTGTACGGGAACCGGCTTTCAAACCGATTGCCATGATAACCCAAAACACACGTTGTTTGGCAGATCTCACCGTCGAAGCATTCCTATTAATGCATATAAGAGCGCGGAGACCGGGCAAGGAAGATTTACTTGGTGAGACAATAAATCTTGCAAATACATTCACTGGCGAAGCAATCAGTCTTAAGAGTCGAATGAGTGCTTTATCCGGAGGCCAAACTAGGTCTCTTATGATCGCAGATGCACTTATAATCAGCGACACTCCAATACTTCTTCTCGATGAGATCGAAAACGCAGGCATCTTCAAAAACCGTGTTATGCAGGCTATTCAGGGAGGAAATAAGGCTGTAGTTCTTGTAACACACGATCCATATCTCGCTCTTACAGCAGATAGGCGCATAGTGATGAGAAATGGAGGAGTTCACTCTGTGATCGAACCTACCGGACAGGAGCAAGATATTATAGAAGATCTTGCATTAATTGAAAGCAAGCTCAATCAAATAAGAGAAAAAATCAGACTGGGAACTGCTTTCTCTTCCGGTTCTTCGGAAGCTTTGATGATTGCAGTTGGCCAGGGTATGGCTTCTAAATGAA
>PMJC01000396.1 GCA_003157235.1 Methanosarcina sp. | reverse complement strand
TTTGACAGGAATACGCTGAATTATTTTTATGAAGTTTCCTGTAGAATTATCAGGTGGTAAAAGAGAATATTTTGCGCCTGTAGCACCGGAAAAGGATTCAATTTTACCATTCAGATCAAGATCGGGATATGCATCGATTTTTATTTTTACCACCTGTCCGGCTTTGATGTTTTTAAGCTGGGTTTCCTTAACATTTGCCGATATCCACATATTCCCGTTTTCCACTACAGCACATAAATTTTGTCCGATTGAAACGTACTGGCCTTCTTCTACGGCTCTTTTTGAGACTATTCCGTCACAGGGAGCATGCACAATTGCATAATCCAGTTGTCGCTGAGCCAGGAGCAAATCCGCTTTGCACTGCTCAATCTGTTCTTCGGCAAGACTGATCTGGCTCTGATCAGCTTTTGCCATTAGTTTTAATCCCATTGATGTTGAGGAAGAAGATTTATGCATATTGACGGCTTTCGCATAATCTGCTTTTGCTATCGAAAGATTGGCTTCTGCTGTTTCAAACTGCTCCTGCGTGGCTCCTTTTATTTTGAGCAGATCACTTGTCCGGTTAAAAGAGCTCTGAGCTTTTTCAAGATTAGCTTTCGCAGCGACAATGCTTTGTTCGTAAGATTCGGCTGTGAGATCTCCCGCTGAAGCGCTTTCGACACTTGCCGTGGCCTTGTTTTTTGTGGATAATAATTTCAGATTAGCAATCTCGAGAGCCGCTTCAGCCTGGTTAAATCTTGCTTTAATTTCGGTAGTGTCAAGTACAATAAGTATCTGATCTTTTTTCACACGCTCATTATCAGTAAACATGATGGATCTGACATAAGCAGCAACTACAGATCTTATTGGAACTATATTACAGTCCAGCTGGGCGTTATCAGTAGTTTCATAAGATTTGCTNNTTGCCTGACTTTTTCTTTGTAACTTCCTGTTCCATTTCGCTTTTTTATTTGTCATTTATTACACTTTTTGCATACCGGCACAAAAGTGTATCTAAAACCCTTTTACAAAAAGTGATTTGGAGTGGAAGCGGACAAATTGAAGGGTGAACGGAACAGGAGGGGTCAGTCCCCGGAAAGCCAATTTAAAAAATCCGGCACTTTTACTTTACTGACAATTATTGTCTCACTGAAAGGTATGGAGAGGGATAATGAAAGTTTCCTGGCGAAATACTGGGATGCTTCTTTGATGGCTTTCCGGTTTACAAGATATTGCCGGTTTGCCCTGTAAAAGGAATTACCCGTGGTTTCTTCAAGCTCTTCAAGCGATTTACTAATAGTGAAGGTTTTTTGCCCGAAAGTTATGAGGTAGGTTATTTCGAGTTCAATATAAAAGAGAGCAATATCATCGAGTTTGACCGGCAGGATTTTATCCTTATGATAAACGAGCACCGAACCCTGTTTCTGGTTCGTCCTGTTTTCAAAAAGCTGAAGTATTTTTTCTATCTGCTGGTTACTTCCCAGGAACTTTCTTTCAAGTTCCTTGTACCTGGTGAGGGCGTTGGCAATTGTCTGCTCGTCGAAAGGTTTCAAAATATAATCGATTCCATTGGCTTTGAAGGCTGCTAATGCATATTCGTCAAAAGCAGTACAAAATATAACAGGCGTACTAACAGATTGTTTCCTGAAAATTTCGAAACACAAGCCATCGCCCAGCTGAATATCACTGAAAATAAGGTTGGGTTGTTCATTTTTTCTGAACCAGGCAACAGCATCTTTCACCGAGCTGAGCTTGGCAATGATCTGCACTCCGGGTGAAACTTTCAAAATCGTTTCAGCCAGATCATCTGCAGTAAGCTGCTCATCCTCAATGATTACTATCTTCATGATTCAAAATTTTCAAACTTACTGAAAAATGATTGTCATCCGACTTAAATATTATTTCTTCGTCTGACAGGATCTTGTACCGTTCGGCCAGGTTCGCCAGACCCCTGCCTGTAGTTTCCTCTGGAATGTTTTTTACTTGTACATTATTAGTAACAATTATCCGGTTATTGTCATATTTTACTTCCATAAGCAATGGATTTTCAATTGTCAGGACATTGTGTTTTATTGCATTTTCGAGCAGATGCTGTACAGAGAAAACCGGTACATACCCGGATTTAACTTCTTCAGGTATTTCAACTGAATATTTCAGCGCTTCCCCAAATCTTCCCTTCTGGAGTTCAAGATAATCAAAGCAGAATTTCAGTTCATCGCTGAGTTTTGCCAGATTTTCATTATTTAAAGTGATAGATGCCCTCAAAAAATCAGATAGTTTGATAAGGTAGACTTCAGCGTCTTTAGGTTGTTTCCTGATGAGCGTTTTAAGCGTATTTAATGAATTAAATAGAAAGTGAGGGTGGATCTGTTGTTTCAGCTGGCTGTATGTTGCTTCGATATTTTTAATTTTTAATTGTGCATTCTCAGATTCGATGATTGCCTTTTTCTCTCTGAGAAGCATCAGATCCTGGATGATCAGGATTATTGTATTCGATGACACTGAAAATAACGAGATCATAATAAAACGTATTACTTCAATGGCGTGTGCCCGAAACAAGTTTATATAAGACAATTTCTGGGTAAGAATCTGGTGATAGATTTCTGAACCAAGAATTTGAAATACAATACGAATCAGAACAAAAGCTAAAATACAGAGAGCATAACTAATGAAGTATTTTGTTTTCGTTGATATTGTGATGGAATATTTATCAAGTGTATATGTTAACAATATATTTATGCTCCAGAATGTGAAGATCAGTAATGTTATGAAAACTGTCCCAATTAATAAGATCATGAGAGGCGGAAACGGAGATAGTTTTAAAATTGATGACATTGTATCGGGCGCCAGTACTTCAGCAATTGAAAATGTCATTAAATAAACGGGAGCAACTGTTAAGAGACCAATAGCTGTTGATGTGTGGCGGGCAATTCTGAATAGTTTTTTAACTGGTATTTTAGTTTCCATATCACAAATTTATGTAATTGTGAGGTTATCAATGAATTTTTTAAGCTTAAATGGACAAGATTGGGGCTTAAGCGGACAAAAATATGGCATGACTGCGTAATAGTGCAAAAGAGTAATGGCAATCTCTAAATGCTAAAAACAGAACACTTAACGATAAAAACTGTAAGACCCCTAAAATGTCTGACCAGGGTTGGAGGTGCTAGCAAATCAAGC
>PMJC01000391.1 GCA_003157235.1 Methanosarcina sp. | reverse complement strand
AAGTGTTAGTATATTACTCAAACCAGGATATTATTGTAGAGAAGCTCTTCTAATAATAGCACTAGTAACCATCATGAATAAACTCATTCTCTAAACAATCAAAAAAATGTAGATAATTATTGCGAATAACTGGAACTTCAAGGAAAGCAGACTCACAATCACACAAAACTTGTGGCAGCTTCATTTTTTCTTTCTTTTTTTTGGATTACAAATTTGCGAAGAAGTGACTAAAGAAGATATTAGAAAACATATCCTCCATTTGACAAGAGAATTCAAAAAAATGAAATCATAACGAAAGCACTTTTCAAAACAATATTCTAGCGATAAGAACATTCTTTAAATGACATTTATTTTGGGAAGTTGTGCTTGACAACTCTTTTGATGTTAATTTTTATAGTTTTGTTCTGCAATCTTGCTCAGATTTCTCCTGTATACTCAGATACTTCTTCATTCTAATATTTTTCATAAAATTTAATTCAAAATCGGCGCAATATTTCGACTCTTGATAGAATAAATAATAAAGCTAAGGAATTTGATGGAAAGCATCCCACATAATAAGAATAAGATCATATATAATGTGAAAAATTCACTCTCAGTTTCGCAAAATTTTAATACTAGCAATGTATTTAAATAAATTATATGTGTAAACGCAACACTAACTTATAATATTAATACATATATATATCAAAATATCATAAAGCTTTATATATATCCGTTAATTACAATTTTAAAATCTTCGTTTAGCATAAATAATGGATAATGTAAAAATCATTTTTGTTCCAGTGAGAGAAATATAGTAATTGAGGTCTTTTGAGTAAAATATTAAAATCCTTTCTAATTTACATGCGCCTTCATCAATGGTATAAGAACCTTATAATTTTCATCTGCATAATCTTTTCAAAAAACCTCTTTAATTTGTCATCAGTTAAGACTTTTATACATAATTTAGATAAAGGAAGTTACTAAAATGAATTCATTGTTTAAGAGGCAACTTGACACAGTTAAAGTGACAATAGATAACATTAAACCTGTTAGAATGGAAGAAAATTTTGGGTTTTTTCCTCCTTTATTATTGTTAATTTTCATTTTCTTTTATGGGATGTTGTCAAATCGCTTTTTTCTTATTGACCACTATAGTCCGGATTCATATGATTGTTTATTTAATCAGAATAGTTCTGTTGGACAGTTTTCATCGATGGGCCGACCAATAACTATGCTTCTAGTTTGTATGCTTAATTATATTGGTATTAACCTGGTGAAGTCACAATTCTACTTTACAGTGTTCTCAATATTTATATTGTCTCTCTCAGCATACTTGTTAGTTGGAACAGCATTATCTTGTAAAAAGGACATATCAATTTACAATATTGCATTGTTCACGGTAGCCGCACTTTTGATTATATACAATCTTTTTGCAGTAGAGTTATTTACCTTTTCATTCATTCTACCATTTTCTTCCTTAGCAATACTTTTAGTTGTGCTTTCATCTTGTATTCTCACACTTGATTTTTCGATAAAGAATATCATATTATCTGTAATTTTGTTAACAGCATCCTTATTCCTGTACCAAAGTTGGGGAGCTTTGTTTATTCCTCTGACGCTAACGTTTATATTTTGCAGCAAAAATAAATATTCTAATAAAGAATTGACAGTGATAAACATTGTACTTTTTTCAGTATATATTCTATCAGCATTTATCAATTTTGTATATATTAAGTTAGTTCATCCTTATTTCTATAGTTTTACAGATCCGAGAACACTAAAAATTGACTTGCTAACCAATATATTATCTATCCTTGACGTTCAAAAAACAGTTTGGATAAAACAGTTTTCACTAATGTCCGATTACACTTTTATTATTTATATTTTTTTGAGTCTAAGCTTATTTTTTGTTTTCAGAAAAAGTATTTCATTAAATTTAAGTAGAGTTTATTTAATTGTACCAAATATCCTATTCACTTTAATTTTTATAACATATCTCCCTCACTTATTTACATCAGCTGTTTGGATTGTACCTAGAGCAGTTCTTGCAATAGGTTCAATACCTGGCATTCTCTTTCTGTGCCTTTCTTTGATAATACCTTTTAGAAATCAAAATTTTGAAAATTATCACAAAATTATATTAATAATGATCATTTTTAGTTATGCTTTTATTATTTACACGTCTACAAATCAAATTGCCATAGATCATCTATCTACGAATAACCGAGATCATAAAGAAGCAAGCTGGATTATATCAGAAATAACCTCCCGAGAAAATGAAAGTGGGGTAAGGGTTTCAAAAGTAGCTTTTGTTTTCGATGATTATCCTGTTTGGGCTTATGATGGTATACGCGCTTACGGCGATATGAACGTTAGGGCTTTAACTAAACCCTGGGCACAGATTCCCTTATTAGAGTTTGTTTCCGGGAGAAAGTTCATTCCTGTAGACATGAACTTGAATGTTTATGATAAATATTTTAAAGGGAAAAATTGGAACCACCTTGACAGTGAACAAATAGTAGTTGTAAATGATGTTGCATATATTGCAATTTATTAAGCGTCGGATAAGAGAAAGCGATTACCTGCTTTCCCTCTCCTAGGAAGCGTATTTGAAATTTTTCCTTCATATGGCTCGAGTGTTTTCAAATCCTTTCAGTGTCAGGCATCAGTTAATGCATAACTGGTTTTGTAATTATGGACAACAACCCACTAACATAATTGTCGGTAAACCTCTCAACTTCGGTATTTACCTATCACATAAATTGGTTTGGTAACTACCGATTGGATCCAAATTGTCACCCACCAGCACTAGAGTTT
>PMJC01000178.1 GCA_003157235.1 Methanosarcina sp. | reverse complement strand
TGAGCGAAAACTCAAAGGAATCTTCGCCTTTTCCTGATATCAGCCATGCTAGATTAAAGTTTCACCATCCTTCAACTAGTCCATGCATTTGAAAGAGATACAGCTTGCTTTAAAAGTGAATATGCATATAGATTAGATTCTATTCGAAAAGTCATTAATGGCATGTTTTAAAGTATCTAGATAGGTAGCTGAGATACAAATGAACGGTGTGAGTTCATTAGAAGCTCACAGTGCACTTTAAATCAGAGAGTTAATATATTATACATCAACTTATTGAAAAATACGCTTTAGGCGAATTATAAGAATATATTTTTATAATTTTTATACAATGAGACCTTTTCAAGATATCAGAGATGAGATTTTCGGATGCCAAGAATAATATTCTTGAGTCAAAAAAAATTATGTTCTCATTTACCAAACGTCTTAAATGGACAAAGTTAAATTAAAACTTGAAAGTTTTTTTATGTGTTAAAATTTAGTTTTTAAGTTCTGCGGGGTTGATTGGTAAAGTGAAATAGAAAGTTGAACCTTTGCCTAGTTCATATTCTACCATATACGTCCATCATGCCGTGCATATTCAAAGTTTAATCCAGGAAAATAGCAGGCTAAAAATTAAGCTGCTTCCGGATAGTGCAGAAAAAAGAATGTATTGGGGGATATTTTGCTAATTTAGGCTACAATTATGCCAGCATATAATATGAAAAATTAAGCATATTCGTGAAAATATGTCTAATTCGGATGAAAACATTTAGACAATCAGTAACTTGTGACTTTATTTCACTCAAACAAACTTCTCTAGAATTTCTTTTCTAATTTTATCTGTGTCTTTAACTATTATCTCAACATTCTTATTTTTGTTGTCTGAAACTGAATTAATTTTNNATAAACATGCAAACTTGGCAATTTCCAGCTTCGCAGCATCATTCAATCGCTCAAGAAGTTTCTTAGCTCCTTCCGCATTGCATTTTTTAATATGTTGTGCAAACTCAAAATATTTTCCAAATTTCTCTTTCTGACCCCTTTGATTTCATTCGTTTAACGATTTGTATGTGACACCAACCGACTCGGCAGCTAATCTATAAGTCAAACCGAGTGCAATANNATTATCACCGATTCTTTTTTGTATCTCAGGAGTAAGTTTTGATGGGCGTGCCATAGATTCACCGTGTTTACGTTATAATTAATATTGGTCAGTCTTGTATTTAATATTTAGTTCGTTTTGTTTTGTATAGAAACGGGGTTTATATCTATCAAATCTGGGCCATTATAAGACGGTTAGAGATGTTTTCTAAGTAGGGCAATGGATTTAACACATGGGACGCTCACTAAAAGTATCACCTGAAGCCTGAGAATAAGTAGTTTTCCGACAAAACGAAATCCTCTTGATTTTACTGCCATGGTACGGTGAGTACCCACGAGACATTTTTCATATATTTTTATTACTTCTAAATAATATAAATCAAGTAAACGGGTAGTTCCTTAACTTTTAGATATGATTCTGTACAATTTGATACTATTTAGTTTTGATACCACTATTTAGTATATATGCACAAAAAATNNGGAACGAGCCCCTGCAGTTCACAATGATCAACTTTTTTGATATCTAAGATTAGCCTAACCACGATAATGTTTAAATAAATTTTGATTTTAAAATTAATAACATTCTTATTGCAATTTTGGCTACCATATCAATTAATACAAATTTATAGCACCTTTTGCCGTTTCTTGGCACTTCGAAGGATACTAGATAGATATTGCTTTATAAAGTTGGGCTTTATCTAATATGATATTTAATGTATATATATCCATATAAATTAATTTTATTACTTGGAATCGTTATTCGGTTGTTAACACGTGTATTTTTAAAGTGGTATATCCTTCATAAAAATTATCCCATAAAACAGTTACAATGGGACTTTTACCCCGTTGTCTTATAGTTTTGATCACCAACAATTTTCTAGATCATCCAATGCTTTCGGGAAAGCCCAATCCGGGATAGGTAAAAATGAATTTATACCTTTTAAAGTGACTACTAAATCATTAGATTTCTTCACCCNNACGGTAACTTCACAATCCATTCTGAAGGCATTTGAGCTATGAAAGAACCTTTTATTTTATCTTTAGAATTTACCAACATCATCTTATCCCATTATTAATACTATCTTTAAATATTAAGAATAAATAAAGAAGATATATAATAGAAATATAAATAGTAAAACCGACATCATAAGACTTTAGAATTTAGCTGTACAGCGAATTAATTTTAGCTGTAGGGCAAAATATATTTTGCTATGCAGCTAATTAATCTTGCTCTACAGCTAAATTGAAATTTGGCTTTATAGCTAAATGGAACAGTCTGCCAAAGATTTTTGAGCCCCATTTATTATGGTTTTTACTTTTGCTTTACTTCTGTGAGTATCCGCATAATAAGCTCCCAAGTTTCGGCACCTTTCTCGTCTATATACCTGTAAGGATAGCGGACAATATCGACATCTGTTTTCAGTCTGTTACCAGCACCTAAAACAAGTTCGGATGCATCACACATCAGCTTTCTTGCTTCCTCTATTTCTTTGTCTGCCCCTTTTTCATCGCACTCAATCATCAACGCATCGTGAACTGGAGCAACAATTTTAATTTTATTCTCCGAAAGAAGGATACATGCGACTCTCAGAATTTCAGTCCCAGTGGCTTGAATTGGGAAATTTCGGACGGTCAACATTTCCTTATTGCTGGAGCCCGAAACAATCATTTTCCATTTATAACAGGTTTCAATCCTTTTCATTAAGCAGGCTTGAGTCCAGATCATATCTACCCAGCGCCAATAATTCTTGAAGACTCTTTTATGGTGACTAAGCAGTTCCTTTGCATAAGGTGTAGGCTTATCAATTTTAACCCCAAGTGATTCTGCAACCAGGCCATACTGAACACCAAGTAAACACGATTTAAAGAGTTGTCTCATACTGCCTGCGTTTCTTTTGTAGCGTCTGCTGAAACTGCACCTGCTAATTTCGCAAAAGCCAGATATGGATTCCACTCTGGTATGCCTCAATCATATTAGGGTCATTAGAGAGAACTGCTGCACNNTTCCCCTCAGTCGGTGTTATGAGACTTCTCAGACTAACAGGAAGCCCAAACATAAACCTAACTCTTAATTCTCCTCTATTCTTTTTCTCTTCGTCATCCTTAGGGGTATTTCTACCGGTCTTAGTTCAGAAAGGAGAAATTAAGGTTCGACTTCTACCATCTGAACCAGCTATAATAGACTTGAAGTTTAACCCGCCGATGAGAGCTTTTAATTCTTTCAAAGGCCCGATTTCTGGATGGATTTCCGCCATTTCCTTGAAAGTTTCCTTATCGATTTTTGGCAGACCTGTTTAAGTTCTTGGCCACACCCAATTATTGGCTTGAATGAATCTCTCAAAATTATTGCAGTATGGAAATTA
>PMJC01000076.1 GCA_003157235.1 Methanosarcina sp. | reverse complement strand
AACTAACATTAGAGTCAGTATTAGCTAGAATTGATAAAGGCGAAATTTTAGAACATGATGTACATAATTATGTTCCGATTGAATTCTATACTAAACATCGGACTCAATTAAAACATGCGTTTGAATATGTTATGGCGAGGTTTTGTATGGATAAGAATCGTGATATCATCGTTAAATTTATGACTGGTGGTACTGGTTTAGGCAAAACTACTTTTGCAAAAATGTATTGTGAAAAAAGGAATTTGTCATATTGTATTTCTTCTGCTTCAAATGATCCGCTTGAGAACTATAAAGGTGAGCAAGTTTTAATATTGGATGACATGAGAGAGTCGGCATTTGAATTTGAGGACATTCTAAAGCTGCTTGATAATTTTACTAAAAGTTCATCAAAAAGTCGATATCATAATAAAACATTCGTTGGAAAAAGTATTATAATCACGTCTACTGTTCCATTAAATGAGTGGTATAAAGAAGAAAGTGCTGAATCCAGACGCCAGCTATTCAGACGTATATCTCATTTGTACGAATTCGATGATAAATGGATTTATTCTAACGAGTATGATGAAGAGAAATCTGACTATATTCCAATTGCAAAAGTCAAAAATTTCGTGAAAGAAGAGATAGATAAACGAAAAGCGATAGCTATAGAGATGTTTGATGGTTTTGATGTAGAAGTAGAAAAGATTGATCCAGATGAAATTAAGAAAGCTAAAGATGGATTGTCGCAAACAAAATTATTCTGAAAAACGGTATCAAGAGACGCTATATATATATATATATATATATACTATATTAGATTAGATTAGATTAGATTAGATTAACTTACATTTCAGATTGTCTATACTGGCTCAAAGTGTACACACAGGTACACACCTTTTGATTATTTCTTCGGAGGTTTTGACTATTTCGTTGATGGCTACAAATGTAAAACTGGATGCAGAGAAGCTACAGTTAGCAAAACTAAAGGGGCACAATATTTCACAGGTTTGCAGAGATGCAATTGACGTATTATTAAAACTAGATGGGGATGACATCGAAATGATTAACCAGCAATTAGTTAATATTGAAAAACGAATGCAAGAGCTAACATTAGAAAAAAAATTTTTATTGGAACAATTGCAAGTTTTAGAAGAAAGTCAGTATCGAGAGACATTCCGAGAAGGGAAATATCAGCAATATAGGACGAATTTAGCATTCATGATAAAGAACAAAACAATTGATTGGAATACTCAAAAATCTCTATTTAAATTTAATTCCACTCAAGAAGTTAAAAAATGGATGCTAGATAAATTAATTGCTGACGGACTAATTTCGAAGTAAATTAAATTGACATCACATCTATCTTGTAAACCGGAAGAGTCTATTTTAAGCCGGAGTTGTATCTAGCAAATCGCATCAGCGATTATCTGCTAACTACGATGGCTTAAAATGTATGACGACTCTGAGGATTGATCTAATAAGTTGGTAATAATTACTAAAAAGTGCCTATTTATAATAATACATGAATAATAAAGTTAATCGAATTAGACTCACTTAACTTTATTGCGAATACAAGCTAGGGTGGGGTTGCCTGCTATTTGTTTTCAAAAAAAACAGATGGGAGTCTGCTGTAACTGTTTTTATTACAGTAGTTTGTACTTGAAACAGTGAAGCAATTAGTTTAATTAATATTAAGCTAGAGTCATGAAACTATCAATTGCTATCAAAATAGGTTCATCTGATATTGGTTATAGTGCTTATCTATTCGTGTAAAAATTTATTTTTGCATTACATCTTACACTCATCGGACAAATGGAGCATATTCATACACTCTATGGAACAATCGAGCAAACAAAAGCTTCTGTATAACATTCTAAGGTATATTAGACGTTTATTACAATTTAAAGTGGTATATATTTTAAGAGTAAAATAATGGCTAGTAGGGTAGTACATCTCTTCTATGATAATATAGAAATATGTCATTATCACTATCAGTAGCCACGAATAAAAAGAAAAGCACTAAAAGTGTTATCTGCTAGCGTTTATTCGCTAAATATGGTTTATTTCAGATGCTAAAATCGATTTAAATTAGCTAGGTAATGGTACAGTATGTAAATAATCTTACATCACGTCATTACAGTATCTAATGAGAATTATTGTTGATTCAAGAGGTTCTGCTTATATCGGCGAAATTGAATAATTCACTTAAAATGTGATAAGTATTTCTTATCTGGAAAAAAGTTATACGAAAGGTTTATATACTTGATTTAAACGGAGAAAATATATGGTATATAGAGAAAGAAATTTCTCTTAATTTGTTCCAAGTGTATTTTCTATTTTTGATAGAATTATTCCTGTGATTGAATCGTGATTACTCATTGCATCTATGTTGTCCTTGTTTCGTAGATGTGACTGTAGTTAATTTTTTTTCAATTCAGTAGATAGTTTCTAGCTCTAATAGAATTTCACTTTAAAAAAAGAAATAGAGTTGATAAAATGAAATGTAAAAAATTGTGTAATGATTTAGAAGTTCTTGAAAATCAAGTAATCGAATATTTACGATTAAATTCTAAGAGTTCAATTGCTGAAATCTGTAATGCTGTTGATTCAAACTACTTAAAAATTTACAGAATTCTTGAAGGCAAAACTGGAAGTAGGTCATTTATTGGGCTTTGTAATGCTGGTGTTGTTGAAGCATCGCCTGGCATAAATACTGACACAGGTCGTTTAGTATGGCTATACAGGTTAGTGGTCTAAATGGCTGCTAAAATCTTTAAAGATGAATTGGCTCAGGTGACGTACATGGTTCGTAAGATTAAGCAAAACGCATTTCTTTCGAATGAACAAGAGAATTTGCTATACACTGCGTATCTTAATGAGAATTCATTAGACAGATTTGAAATGCTAAAGACAATTTACGATGCATCTCGATCACAAGATTTGTCTTATTCACAGTTGTTAAAGCGAAAACTTGAGAAAAAATAAATCTAATAAATTTCTGTTTTATATTGATATTTAGTCACAATGTTTAAGACAAATAAATACATATAAAATATAAAATCTAATAAAATCAATAACTAGCAGCCCAAGAATTATCATTCCCTTGGGCTGAAAAAACATATAAAACATATAATTGCTAATTAGGTTTATTTCTATGAATCAAGCTAAACCACCGCCTAGCAGTATGATTACAGCTGTTATAAGAGTTACTTCTGTAAATGAAACAGTCTCAGGTGTTTTTTCATACAATCAAGCTGATTTAGAAGATATCTTAAATAAATGGTCTATTTCCACTGGACTAATTTATTGGTTAAAAAAACATGATGCTGATGAAGATAAAGAATTTGATGAAAACAATGAATCTAAAGAACATTTTCATATTGTCATTCAATTTAAAAAGGCAATGCCGTTTAAATCTATAAAAGATAGATTTCCGCATGGCAAGATTGAAACTGCTAAAAAAATGAAATGGGCAGTACAATATTTAATTCATTGGAATGACACGAAAAAAAAACAATATTCTTGGGATTCTATAATAACTAATTGCGAAGATCCAGATTTGTATAAACCTGATGAAAATG
>PMJC01000455.1 GCA_003157235.1 Methanosarcina sp. | reverse complement strand
AACTATTTTCAAAATTCTTTTAAAAGCTATCGAATCTACTAGTGGTATGCCAGAAGGTGCTTTTCAGCTCATGGAAACTAGAGAAGAAGTGATGAACCTTTTGAATCTTGATACCTATATTGACCTCCTTATCCCAAGAGGTTCCAATGAGTTTGTCAAGTTTATACAGAACAATACAAAGATACCTGTACTTGGACACACTAGCGGAATATGCCACATATATGTGGATGAATATGCGAATCTCGAGACAGCTTTTAAGGTCTGCTTTGACGCCAAATTGCAATATCCTGCTGCATGCAATGCCATCGAAACTCTCCTGGTAAACCGTAGGATTGCAGATGCATTCTTACTTAAAATGGCAGAAATATATCTTGAGGCAGGTGTTGAACTACGCTGTGATAATGAAAGTTACACTCTACTTGCAAGTAGAGGGCTTTCTTCACTTGAAAAGGCAACTGAAGAGGACTGGAGTCTAGAGTACAATGATCTAATGCTTTCGATAAAACTCGTTGGTTCCATAAAAGAAGCCATTGATCACATAAACAAATTCGGTTCCCATCACACTGATGGAATAATAACTGAAAATGCCTCAAGTAGAAAAGAGTTCATAGGACTTGTTGACTCTTCAAGTGTTATGGTAAATGCCTCAACTCGTTTTGCAGACGGCTATCGTTACGGGAAAGGAGCTGAAGTCGGCATCAGTACAAACAAGATCCATTCTCGTGGGCCTGTGGGGATGGAAGGACTGCTGATATATAAGTATATACTTTTGGGAAAGGGGCACATCGTTGCGAATTATGCAGGAAATAATGCACAGCCCTATACCCATCAAAAACTTGATATTAAATTTAGAGATGTTAATTGAAAGTTCTGTACTATTTGCAATGAGAGTATAAATATTTTAATTGAAAACTTAATCTAAATTTATTAAAATTTATAGAAACTTAGATTGCGGTTAAACATTTATCTCAGCCGTATTTTCAAAATACCCTACGAGGCTTTATGAGTGGCAGATAGAAAACAATTTCTCAATGATGTGAATAAAATCGTCATCAAAATAGGTACTTCCTCTATTACAAAAAAAAATTGTGCCGATACAAAGGAAAATTGTAGTATTGATCCCACATTTATGGAAAGTATTGCAGCCCAGGTTTTCGAGCTTCGAAAGCAGGGGAAAGAAATAATTATAGTAAGTTCAGGAGCAATAACCGTAGGACTTCAAGAACTGGGTATTGCTCCAAAGCCCCGTGAAATACCTATCAGGCAGGCAGCGGCAGCTGTTGGGCAGAGTATTCTGATGCAGTACTGGAGCGAAGCTTTTTTAAAGCATGATCTGAAAGTCGCTCAGATCCTTCTTACTTATGAATTCTATTCGGATAGAGTATCTTACCTCAACTTGAGGAACAGTATATCTACCCTTCTGGAGTATGGGGTCATTCCAATAATAAATGAAAACGACTGTATATGCACAAATGAGATTGAAGCAATATTCGGGGACAATGACAAACTTTCTGCAATGGTTGCAAGCAAAATAGATGCTGATCTCCTGCTCATTCTGTCGGACATCGACGGTCTGTTTGACAGGAACCCCAAGACGAATAACAATGCCAGACTTCTGTCACTTGTGGGAAAGATCACACCTGAAATAGAGAGTTATGGGGGCGACTCTACAAGCTTCAAGGGTGTAGGCGGAATGAAAACCAAGATACAAGCTGCAAAGATCTGTAGCATGGCAGGTTGTTACATGCTAATTGCGAACAGTGAAATTGAGAATGTAGTTTTGAATGCTATTTCAGGGGAAGATATCGGAACCTTCTTCCTCGCAGAGAGGTGTATACCGAAAAACCGCTCCCGTTGGATTATTCTTTCAAGGGCTTCAGGCACTATTCATGTAGATGCAGGTGCAAAGGCTGCGATTCTAGGAAAAAGAAGCCTTCTTCCAGCAGGTGTTGTAGAGGTTGAGGGAATTTTTGACAGGGGCGATGTAGTAAATATAGAATGTGAAGGCAGGGTTTTTTCAAAGGGAATAACAGATTACACTTCTCAAGAACTTATTAAAATAAAAGGANNTTAGATAAATTTCTTATCACCTGGAATCTTATCTCGATCCTATAATGTTATGTGAAATTATTTTACAATTAATATAGACAGTATCTCTCTATATCATATTTATCGTTGGAAATGAGGAGGATAATTTATGGAAAACCGAAATATAGGATTTATAGGAGCAGGAAAAATGGGATCTGCTCTTATTAAGGGCATTATTAAAACCGGAATCGTAAAACATGAAAATATTGGTGCAAGTGATGTATACGAGCCTTTTCTGAGAGACCTGCAAGCAAAGATGGGGATAATGGTATCGTCGGACAATGTTGTTATTGCTCAGAAATCGGATATTCTTATTCTTGCAGTGAAACCCGATACACTTGAATCAGTGCTCGCAGATTTAAGGGATTACATAACTTCCGACAAACTTGTGATTTCGATTGCCGCAGGAGTGCCTCTTTTCACTTATGAGCATGCCCTCCTCAAAGGCACCAGGATTATACGTGTAATGCCGAATATTGCAGCCACAGTTTTGGAAGCTGCTTCAGGAATTGCTCTTGGCAAGAATGCCACTCCTGAAGACCTGAAAATTACTCTTGAGATATTTTCTGCAGTTGGTACAGCAGTCCAGGTGCCTGAATCTCTCATGGATACTGTTACTGGCCTTTCAGGAAGCGGGCCAGCATTCATTTTTCCTGTTATCGAGGCAATGGCTGATGGAGCTGTTTTTGAAGGAATGGATAGAAAAAGTGCCCAGACACTGGCAGCCCAGACTGTGCTTGGAGCTGCAAAAATGGTTCTTGAAACAGGTCTGCATCCAGGAGAACTCAAAGATATGGTCACTTCTCCTGGCGGAACTACGATTCAAGGTATTCATTCTCTTGAAGAAGCCGGAATCAGGGCTGCATTTATGAACGTAGTAATAAGGGCAAGTGAACGTTCAAAAGAAATAAGGGAAAATAAACGCTCAAAAGAACTCAGGGGGGATTGAAACTTTTTTCCACCTTTATTCTAAATTTATATATCATTTTTTCGTGTCCACAAGTTATAGATAAATCTCAAAAAGAGTGTATATATTGCATTTGAAGAAAATTTACTAATTCCTATGCTCAAGCGTTTTTAGTATATAGAATACCTGAAAATGTGGAAAAAATTTTAAATTGAAATAGCCAAATTAACTCATATGTGAATGTGCAACGATCTATTTTCAATCAAATTAAGATCATCTTGATAATTATTACCTTTCCATTTTAATTTTTTCTATTTTCGTCGTAATTTTAATGCTTCCATTGGTACTATGTTAATATATTTTTTGTTAGCAAAATAGATTACAAGAAAACAAAGCTTAAAAACTGCTGCGTGAAAAGTGAAGCTGGATGCAAAAAAAATATGAAGTTGAATAAAAAATGCGTATTATAGAACATATATTAGAAATAGGTGAAAGTCTTAGATTTCAGGAGCTTGGAGTAGAGGAGCCTGAACAAATGCGAATTGAAAGAGAGAAAAGTCGGCGTGAAAATAATCTGCAGCTTGCTGGAATAAAATATCAACTTAAATTAGAGCAGGGTGAATTAAATCGAATTGAGCAAGAAATTTTTAAACTACAGAACCAACCACTTGATTCAAAGCCTAGCTTTTTTCCTTCTACTATTAACGAATTAGTAACATTAATTGTATTTATTTCTGGTTTAATTGTAACTATTTCTGGCTTAATTTCAGCAATCAAAAAATGATATTCACATCATATTTTTGAATTTTTTAGTTTTGCCATAATTTTCATCAAGGTTTTTTGGGATTTAAAGTCCAAATAGCTTCTTCTAATTTTCTAAAACAGTATCAATTTACCGGTTTCCTCAAAATTAATTCTCAAATAAATACCAATTTTTGGTATAAACTGAAGAATAAATTCCAAAATTAATTTGATTTATTCAGTAAAAATCCAAATAATATCGAATTAAATCGATTAATTCGCATAAAGAAGCTATAATTAGCGAATAATCAGCAAATAAATCGCTACAGCCCACAAATCCACGGAAACCATCATGTTCTCTTTTATGATCTCTATCAAGATTCCTACCAAGGTTACTAAACCATCTACCAAATATGTGATCTAGATTCCCATAGCCAGCAAAATTCACATAAATCACTTTAGCGACTTTAAGATCGATTTTATGTAGACTAAAATACTTTTTATTGCCATTAAATAAGAACATTACCTTGGGCCTATCAGTAACTTATCCATGTTTATTTTAGTAGCTGCCGCCTATTCGACATGGTGGCTACAAATTGGATGGAAAGGCCTAGATACTAAGCGATTTGATGCTTTTTTAGGATTGAAATATTGGAACTTTAATCAATCAAGTACTCAAAGCTAAGATGGACAAATTATGGGATTGAAAAAGTTTAATTTTTAAAAACAGATAATCCTAATATAGTCCTAATATTTTCAGACAAAGAAAGGATTTTAAAACTCGGTTTTTTGGAAAGTTATATTTTGTTATCTTGATATTTCAATTGATATTTTAGTAAAATATGTCAAATTTAAGATATTTATATTATTAATATCAGAACTTTACTAGATGAAGCAAATTATAAATATTACAAAGTTTTAATGCTTATTCATGTTGTAAATCTTTTACTAATTTTACTGAATCCATAAGCAACGATATAAGTTAAACCGGGGCTAGGTATATTTATATATTATACGTACTAACTATTGGTTAGTGTCAATTACATACTAACTCATAGTCAGTTTCCTGGCCTAAGTTTTCAAGGGATTTTTGTAACCCTGTTAGAATTTACTTAAAATATTAATGATTATTAAAATCAATTCGAAAGGCACCATGATGGTAAAAATTCGATATTGTTGCCAAAATACTTCATAAGATTTTAACAAGTAATATAGGGGAAAAATGGATCCAGCAAAATTACTTGACATTCTGGGAAATGAGAATCGCAGGAAAATTATTCAGCTTCTTGCAAACCGCCCCTGCTATGTCAGTGAAATATCAGGCAGACTGGGAGTAGGGCCAAAAGCTATAATAAGTCATCTGAATCTGCTTGAACAAGCAGGGTTAATAGAGTATAGCGTTGATGAACAGAGGCGCAAGTACTTCAATATCGCAAATAACATGCGACTCGAAGTTTCAGTCTCACCATACTCCTATACTGTGACACTTCAAGACATTGCTCTTGACAGGGAGATAATAGGAGAATCGTATGTAGCTGAGAAGAAGGAGGCTACTGCAATAGAAGAATCATCTTTTTTCTTCCTGAAATTAAGCAGCAGACTTCATGAACTGGAAAAAAGGCAGGAGGAGATTGCACAGATGCAGAAGCATCTCCAGGTCGAGTATATAGAAATGATGAACCTCTGCATGGATTCAATTGAAGAGATCGCCAAAAATCCTGTAGAATGCGAACTTCTTTTTGAGCTTCTAAAAAGTGAAACAACTCTAGCTACCCTATGCTACAGCCTGCGCCTGCACCCGAGTATTATCAATGCTAATCTGATAGACCTTGCAGAGAGAGGATTTATTGAGTATAGTATTAAAAATAATCAACACTATTGGCGACTATGTGAGACTGGAGCTGAGAATAAATGATTGAAGAAATTAATCTGAGAGTAACTGAAGCTTATCACAAAGACGTAGGCAGGGGAATTGCAAGAATAGATACTCGGCTGATGCAGCAGATGGGGCTGATAAGCGGAGATATAATTGAAATATTAGGCAAAGCAAAAACTTATGCAATCGTCTGGCCAAACGTAGAAAGAGAACAGGAAAATAGGATTCGAATAGATGGAAACCTGCGCAGCAATGCAAAAGTAGGGAT
>PMJC01000025.1 GCA_003157235.1 Methanosarcina sp. | reverse complement strand
AAGAGAAAAGGGGAGTAAGGGACTTAGAGACAGGGGCGAAAGGACTAAAGGATTAAATCTAATTAACCAGCAACAAGTGACCAGCACCCGGTGCCGGCACCTGATAACTTTTCCGGGGAAATACATAATTTAGAATTTTTAACTGATATGATATAAACAAAATAAATACCTTTGAACACTACAAAATCATCTTTATGTCTAAGATTTCAGCTGTAATAATAACTTTCAACGAAGAGAGGTATATTGAGGGATGTATCAGATCGGTCACACAAGTTGCAGATGAGATTGTTGTTGTCGATTCATTATCAACCGATAAAACATCGGAAATCTGCAAATCGCTTGGGGTTAAGTACATAGAACATTCATTTAAGGGATATAGAGATCAGAAGAATTTTGCACTTACACAAGTTTCTTACGATTACGTACTTTCACTTGACGCTGATGAGATGCTTTCTCCCGTGTTAGAGAAATCTATTCTTGCAATAAAGCAGGATCTTAAACATGATGGCTATAAATTCAGAAGGTTAAATAAATATTCCGGCAGGCTGGTTTATCGCAATAACCTTTTTCCGGAACGTAAAATTCGTCTTTTCAACAGGGCGAAAGCTCAATGGGGTGGATATAATATTCATGAAACGGTAATTCTTGATAATCCTCAAAGTGTAAAGAGCCTGAAAGGAAATTTACTCCATTGCCAGTATGCCAGTTATGAGGAGAGAGTTGATAAAATGAATAAATATTCAACTCTCCTGGCAAATGAGTATTTTAAACAAGGCATCAAAGTTAATGCGAAAAAACTACTGTTCAATCCACTATGGAGATTCTTTTATTCATATTTCATAAGAGGTGAGATTGTTTTTGGGTATGATGGATTTGTGATGAGCAAAATTCTTGCTGAAACATGTTTCCTGAAATATGTAAAACTCAGAAAACTATACATTCAGGAAAAGCAATCAAAATGGAAGCCAGATCATCATGTAAGCGTTATCAACTTAAATCAGATCAACGATAAAGAAGAAAAGTCAAAACATTTTTCAATCGGATTTGATGCAAAAAGAGCCTTTTTCAATAGTAGTGGATTAGGTAATTATAGCCGCAATTATTTGGTCGCGCTGGCAAAAAGCCACCCTGAAAACTCATACTATCTTTTTACTCCTAAATCAAAAAACCGGTTTGTATTGGAAAATGAAGGGCAGTATGAATTGATTGAACCAAACAGGGCTGTATTCAAGTTGATCAATACATTGTGGCGAAGCAAGTACATGATAAACGACATTAAATGGCAAAAACTGGAGTTATTTCATGGGCTAAGTCAGGAATTACCCATTGGCATAGAAAAGACAGGAGTAAAGTCAATAGTAACAATTCATGATCTGATCTTCATGAGATACCCTGAGTTCTATAAATGGATTGATGCAAATATTTATTACCGGAAATTAATTCATGCTTGCAATGTTTCTGACTGTATTGTTGCCATAAGTAAACAAACCAAAAACGACCTAGTATTATACCTTAACATATCTCCTGATAAAATATCAGTGATTTATCAGAGCTGTAACCCTTATTTTTGGAATAATTACAGCAAAGAGTTCTTTCAGGAAGTCAGGAAAAGATATAGCTTACCGGAGAGATATCTCTTATACGTTGGCACCATTGAGGAACGCAAAAATTTACTTGGTATAGTTAAAGCAATTCAGATAAAAAATATTAAAATTCCACTTGTTGTTATTGGGCGGAAAGTTGAACGTTACTACAAAAGTGTTCTAAACTACATTTCTGCCCATAAACTAAATAATTTGATCTTTGTTGAAGGTATCTCAAATCTTGAATTGCCTGTCTTATACCAAAATGCGGAATGTTTTATATATCCCTCGTTTTACGAGGGGTTTGGGATACCCCTCCTCGAAGCCCTGGTTTCAAAAACTCCGGTTATTACGAGTAAAGGGGGATGTTTCGCTGAAGCAGCAGGACCCGGAAGTTATTATGTGGATCCTCTCAACTCTGAAATGATTGGCGAAGCCATTCTTGATGTAGTCAGTAGTAAGGAACTCAGGGATAAAATGATAACCATTGGAGCAGATTATGCCAGCAATTTTAAGGATGACGTTATTGTTCAAAACTATATGAATCTCTACCATTCATTACTAAAGTAATTCTCTGGATATAAAATAATTATAATGAAAGTTTGCGGTTTTACGATTGTTAGGAATGCGATTAAATATGGTTATCCTGTCGTGGAATCAATTAAATCGATCCTTCCACTTTGTGACCAAATGGTAGTTGCAGTTGGCAACTCAGACGATGGCACTCTTGAAGTGATTAAAAGTATCGACAATAGTAAAATAATCATTGTCGAAACCATATGGGACGATACGCTTAAAGAAGGAGGGCGTGTACTGGCTGTGGAAACCAATAAGGCTTTGGATGTAATAACTGATGACTTCGACTGGTGTTTCTACATCCAGGCTGATGAAGTAATTCATGAAAAGTTCTATCCTGTTATTCAGAATGAAATGGAAAAAAGGATTGATCAACATGATGTGGAAGGTTTGCTTTTTAACTACCTGCATTTCTGGGGTACCTACGATTATCTGGGAGTGGGCAGAGCATGGTATCGTCGTGAGATCAGAGTGATCAGAAATGACAAACGAATCAGATCTTACCGTGACGCACAGGGCTTCAGGATTGATAATAAAAAGCTTAATGTTAAACATATAGATGCATACATTTATCATTATGGCTGGGTTCGTCCTCCTGATACTATTAAATCTAAAATGAGAAATTTTAGTTCACTTTATTATACCGGTGTTAAACTCGAAGAGAAATTAGATAAAGTAACTAATTTCGACTACTCGGCAATTGATGCAGTGAGCATATTTCACGGCACACACCCAAAGGTAATGGAGGATTTGGTGAACAGGTTAAACTGGCACGTACAATTCGATGAACGAAAGATTAAGTTCAGTCTTAAGGATTACCTTCTTTTCTGGTTTGAAAAAAAATTCGGATACAGGTTATTCGAATATAAAAACTATAAGATCATTCCATAGGTTAAAAGATGTATTCTGTTCACTGAACGCACAAAGAGTGACTGAGCGGTTTTGAGTTTTTTTTTGTCCGGCATCAAAATGAATAATCATCTGCATTTATTTATATTGCCTGTTTGAGTCTATCGGCACAGCATAAATATTTATTGTTTTTTCCCAGTTAATTATATCATTGCTTGTTTCCAGCTTAATTATTCTGGCATTTATGTTAAAGTCTTCAAAATAGAATATTTCATATTCATGTTGATTTATAACATTATATAACTCTACTTTTTCTTCAGGAGTACTATACTTAAAACTCTCTGCAACAATTGTAGGTTTATATTTATAAATTAAACCTGATATTGATTTGATTATTTCTTTATCGTATCCCTCTGTATCAATTTTGATAAAAGACAGATCTTTAAGCTTATCCTCATATTCCTGTTCGAGAAGTACTTGCAAATTAATCCCTTTGATTTTATCCGGGAAGATAAATTTCCCATGAATACTGTTTTTTGTAGGAGAAATACCTCCATTGGCAAACGATGCTTCTGACGATATATAATAAAATTCTTCTTCTTTAACCGTTATAGCATAAGGGAGAGTAACAATGTTTTGTTTTTCTTTATTGAGAGAAGCATTTTTTTCCAATATCTTATACACAAAGGGATTAGGTTCAAATCCTAACGTGATCCCAGAACTACCTGCAGCTAAGGCCATCAGAACAGTAGTATCTCCTATGTTAGCGCCAATATCTATAACCAGATCGCCTTTCTTAATGAACTTCTTAAAAAAATCAATCATTTCCTGAGTGATTAATAAAGGACTGATCAGCGGGTTATCCCAATTAGCAAAATCTACTTTTCCTTCATCCTTTAAATCAAATGAATTGATTATAGCTGGATATTCCTGTGTGTATCTTCTGGCATTTCTCCTGCGAAGAGACTCTTTAAAATAGCTTAGTGGTTTCATTTTATTTTTTTCTTTTACTCAGACTGATAAGCGTTTCCCTCCCGATAGTTGTAATCAATATCTCTTCGAAAGCATAAACAGCGAACAATAATTTATTTATCTGCAAATCTATAAAAAATGAATACAATCAGGTTATTAAACTTTTAAGATACTGTTAAATAATAGCAAAAGGTTTTCTATTGTGTTATGGAGTAAAGCTTTGTGAATAATTTTAATCTTAAAAACAAATGAGGCTTGTTGATTTCTTCATAATGTAACTCAATATTTTTTTTTGGTTCTCTTTAAGGATAACCATAAAAAAAGTGGAATATCAACTCCATAATACTAAAATTAATCAGATATAATTAAATTTGAAATGAATTTGCAGGCTATGTTTCAGACATTTTATTTTAAACAAAAATGATTTCATTATTAATATCATTTTACAAACATCTAGACATTTTTAGAACTTCTTTTTCAATCACCTGATAAACAGTCATTTAAAGATTTTGAAGTGATTTAGCTGAAGACAACAAAAAGCTTCAAAAGCAGTATGTTTAAATGGACTGATAAACTTTACAATTTTAAAAGCTAAATGAGTTCTTAAACCTTAATAAATGCAATAAGTAGTGATGAAGAATATAATAATAGATTTATATAAGGCAAAAGACATTAACTCAGGATTAGGTCAGTTCTCAGTTAATTTCGCTAATGAGCTGATCAATCAATCACCGCAAGAGTTTAATATTATTTTCCTGACTCCCAGAAGCTTTGAATTAAAAAATGTAAAAAAATTTAATTCCCTGAAAGTAAACTTTCAGAAAAGATATTTTCCTATGTTCAATAAATCATATGATATTTGGCATAGTCTTCAGCAATTCCCTTCTCATTTCCCAAATAAAAAATCAAAGTTTATCCTGACAGTACATGACTTAAATTTTTTAGTTGAAAAAACCGGAGCAAAGAAACTGAGATATCTGAAAAAATTGCAAAAAAACATTGATAGGGCTGACTGTATAACAACGATATCTAATTCTACAAAAAAGAATATTAAAGACAATATAAATCTGAGAGGGAAGAGTATTCTTACTATTTACAACGGGATTGAGATTAATTCACAAGAATCAGGTTACAAGCCAACCTTTATGGATGATAAAAAATTCTTTTTCTCAATCGGTATTTTCAATAGAAAAAAGAATTTTCATGTTCTATTATCATTAATGAATTATTTCAAAGATTATCAGTTAATTATCGCAGGCAATAAAGACACAAGTTATGGGAAACAAATACAACAACAAATAAATGACAAAAACCTGGCAGACAGAGTAATTTTGCCTGGTACGATAAATGAGAATGAAAAACTTTGGCTTTATAACAATTGTAATGCTTTTTTATTTCCTTCTTTAGCTGAAGGATTTGGAATGCCTGTAATTGAAGCAATGAAGTTTGGAAAACCCGTTTTTCTAAGCAAATTTGCCAGCTTGCCGGAAATTGGAAGTGACGTTGCTTTTTATTTTGACAATTTCGATGAAGAATATATGTCTTCTTTTATTAAATCAAAACTGTTATATTATAACGAAAATAAAATAGTTCTTTCAGATCAGATAAAAAAACATGCAGATAAATTTAGTTGGCAAAAATGCATAGTTCAGTATCTGAAATTATATGAAGAAATAGCTAATCAAATAGACGCCACATAATAAATAAGAGTAAATCTTTTCGTGTCTCCGACCGATAAAAGGCGGACTTTGCAGTTAATAAAATCATTTTAACTAACCTCCTTCTAAAATTATTTTCTTTATCATTATTGTAGATTTGAGGCCAGCACCTGAGAAGGATTTTTGATTCGAAAAAGTCTGGATAAAATATATTGAAGATATTTCATTCGATTGTTG
>PMJC01000392.1 GCA_003157235.1 Methanosarcina sp. | reverse complement strand
CTGTTTTTTGATTTCAGGGTCTTGTTTAAAGATTTGTCTTGCTGTAATACTTTTTATAATTTGCATGATTTTTGAAGGAGAATACTTTGGTTCAGCTCCAACAAAAAGATGTACATGATCACCATCACTACCAATTGCATCAAACTCAAAATAATATCTTTCACTAATTTCAAAGCATACTTTTTCCAAAAAGTTTAGGAGTTCTGTCCCTAAAAGAAGATTTTTACGGTACTTCACACATAAAATTATGTGGTATCTTATTTTCTATACACAATGGTTTGCATGTCTTAGTTCCATTTACAGTACAAATGTAGCAAAAAATATAAATTGATTAGTTAACAACGGTTATCGGGGAAGTTTTCCATCCCCGCAGCAAGTTGCGGGGTATTCGACTGAAAATAAACACAACATAAACCACTGATAGGCTCAAGGTAAGGTTCTCATTCAATGGACATGGGGAAAAAGTATATTAGCCCCCTAAAATTGATTGCATAGTTGCTAAGTTTATTGGGTTTTCAAATAGTCCCTATTCATCTAACTTGATTCCTTAAAACATTAATCACAGAATTTGCTGAATCGATCAATATTTACCCATTTGTTGGCGAAAGTATACACTGTTGATGCAAATATTTACTTCGAAAATATTCTATATGTTATGTTGGCAGGGTTATCCAGATAATAGTAGGAACTGTTTTTCTTATAAACTGCCCGAAGGCATAGGATATATCCTACAAGCACCTTGACTGTAACAGTGTTATTAACTGTGTTAATTAAAGAGACATTGTTGACATAATTTGCTACATATACATTTGTTCCATCTGAGGCAACTACAATTTCATTAGCTGATTTTACAGGCACAGTGACTATAAACTTGTTCGTTTTTGTATCAATTGCCTAGAAAGTATTCGTTTTTATAGAATTGATCAATAACTCAAGAACACGCTCTAGAAAAGAGATATTAAAAAAGAGAAGTTTTACCTGGAATAAATAAAAAAGAAATTCCAGATAAAGACAAGGTTAAACAAAAGTTTTTTAAATTTTATTGATTTCGCTTTACTGCTGAGATTTTTACTCCTTAATTATTAAACTACTCGATACTTCTTATTATTATTTAGTAATTTAGATTGATTTAGCCACAAAATGCTGAAAAAATTTAAATTTTGGCGATTCCAAAAAATCTTAAGCAGCCATAGCAGCATTGTAACCTTTGGCCAGGTTGTCATTTACATCTACTACAGCTGCATTCGTTTTTTGATATGTATAGCCTTCGAAAACTGCTGGCAGATTATCAGCATCCTTCTACTTAGTGATGACCATACCTGCGGAGATGTATCTGCCATCAGGGATGGTTACGCCAATTGCTGCTGATTTTGGCTAAAGTACACAGTTGTTTCCTAAGTGTGCCTTAAAAACGAAAGCTTGCATGCCAATAAATGTATCGTTACCTATCAAAGCCGGACAGTGCGCCTGAGACTGATGTGCAAGAGAAACCCTTTCTCCCACATAAACTGTGTATTTTTTACCGTCGGAACCAACAACAAGGTTATTTTCAACAAGCTTGCCTTGTTCGTCAATTGTCTCAAGGCCGTGAATAACAACTCCATCCTGGATATTACTATCCTTACCTATGAAAATCGGCATTCCCTCGTCACCCCAGACAGATGCCATGGGATAAACCATCACATTCGCACCGATTGTCACGGCTCCTATAACCGAAGCCATGGGATGAACAAAAGCTGTATGATCAATTACAGGGCTAGTGGACTTGGAATTCCATGGTGTTATAACATTAGGCTTGATGTTCGAAAACAAAACCGGAGTTGTATTTTTTTCTTTGGCTTCATCAGTATGTGTGCTTGCATTCACGGCAAGGGGCACTAAAAGAGCTAGAATCAGGATTGTAAAGATTTGCTTGTTAAACTTCATAGAAGTTACACCTAGACTTTCTTTTAAAGGAGCTATTCTACCTTCTTTACTCCACCCTCTTTACATATAATCCCATCTGTTTTTAAAGAACGCAGCTTTCAAAAAGTGTCATTCTGCGATAAGGTAGAACAAGAAGCTCTAAGAACAGTAAAAAAGAATATTAATTGTACTTTAATTTATTGATTAATATCTTCAACTTAGAATATTAAGTTTGTAGACAGAAATATCTCTGATAACATATATGAAAACTATCCTCGAGCTGGGGTGTGACGTGATTCCAGTATCAATTCTCTTGCCTTCTTAATTTTATCGGGGCTCCGTAGATGCTAGAATGAATGTTACACAGTACATGAGAAACAGTGAACTCTCAATATAAAATGTGTGGATAAATAGATTAAAGAATCTATTTATAATTCTGTATCTAGGAGAAAGCGAATTCTTGATTTTTATGAATGGGGGTTGATACACTGAATTTTCAAAAAAAGTTGGAATTATTTATTTACTAAAATAAGTCTAAAAATCTTAGAGAATTTTGATAAACGTATGATTTTCACGGATCATTTATATACCGTTTATAAACAGATAACAAAATTTAGGAGTTCATCGAAATCCTCTAGGGACTGATTGATCACTATTGTTGATGAGATAACAAATATGTGCACGATTGGACCAGGCACTTGAATACTCTTGGTTAATCAATTGTTTTTTCCTTCATGCTTGTATTGCTTCATCGGATTTATTTAAAATAATTGGAGCTATGCCTTTGCCATTCCACGCATATGAATCCTGTAGGCTAATATTTTTTATATTATTTGATTGATATTATTTCCAATCAATACTCGTACAAACATTATCTTGGTTTTTTTTGTTCCGAGTTTCAGCGAAATGAACATACGTATTTCAATTAATGAAAACTTAAGCATTCATCACAATGGAAACTCGATTTTGAAAACACCAATCAAATAATCGAGGGTCACCAATTCATTGAATATTGAGTAGAATTATATATCAAAAGGTGAGGAAATTTAAATCGTCGAAGTCGTGAATTCTTAACCTGCCTTGACAGTCAATATTTGTCGACTTTGATCAATAACTTAAAAGCATGACCTATTAACACATATTTTAAAAAATATAGAGAAAATTAATTGACTCCTCGCCTTTTACCTGTTTTTAGGTGTGTTGTATTTATTCCAAATAATCTTTACTTACCTAACTTGATTACTTTGAGATTAATCATATATTTGCTGTATCAATCAGTGTCTAACCGCTTGTTGGTAGAAGCATTCCAAGTTTATGCAAGTTTCTAACTGTGAAACGGCTTAAGTTCAGTGATTGATCTAGCAGACTACTGTTTAATGCACTCCACAGATTATGTCATCAAAGTTACAGATAATTATAGGAGTCGCCTTCGTTAAATTTATCAAAATTTAAGTGAAGTAAATTCTCAAATGAAAATATTAATTAGTTAAATGGGACACGACCCACTAAACTGAAGAAACATGAGTGAGTATTGAATTTACATACAAAGATTCCATATGTGCGATTACTATCAATTATGGCTCGCAATTGTTACCTGCCTGGTTTACACAGGAAGGAATCCATATCCCACTATCAGTTATCAAAATATCGGAAGTTCCAATAAAAATGGAATCATGCATTTTCACACCGTTTATGGTCTGCTGAGGCGCATCGTCTATTGTCACTTCACCATCATTTATATGGATTTTCTTGCCTGCGGCATAAAAAATTCCATTAACTGTAACATATCCATCTTCTGTAATTCTAACATTGAAAATAACAGTACAATCATTTTTTCTTGTCAATGTAAGGCTATTTCCTTTCTCGATTTCTCCCTGTACATCAAATTTCTCATCAACTTGAATTAACTCATTATCGTTGATTTTTGCGATGAGATCTGAATTTTCATCTCGGATTTCGGTCGTCAAAATTAAACCGTTGCTGCAATTTTTTAAAGTAACCAAGTGTATCTTGTCTCCAGTATTCTTATTTGCCTGATATGACAATGTATATACTGGATCTGCGTAAACGTTTGATCCAAGAATTAGCATATATTCATCGTTCGTCATTTGATTTTCACCTGTGAGTTTTTATTGCATTATTTATAATATAATTATATAAATTATTTTGTAACCAATATTTGTTGCTAAAAATTGGAGACCTTTTAATATATCCTGGTACTACCAAATTTTGCTGTTAGTTTGGAGAAACTAAACAACGAAACCGATGACACACCTAACAAACTTCAAAATGAAGATTAAATCATAAGTCGAAGTGCCAGATTTGCCTATTTTTATTAGGTTTTATATTATAGTAGCTGAAAATATTTGCATCCAGTATCTTAGGAAGATTAGTCAAAAATTTCGTATTTTTGATTGTCTTTTTGAAGAGTTACTGATCTGTACAATAACCGGATAAGAAAAATTAGCTACAATGCCACTGATGTTTATAACAGAAAGGACTGGGGGTAAAAGAGTCCTTTTCATGAGTTTTTGAAAAATGTAAACACATGTTTGTTCTAAATTCTTCCAAATATGGAGGTTATAATCATTTTTAAGATTTGATCTATGAATCAAGATGCGACAGGATATTTAAAATAGTTTATTTTATATATATAATCTCTACAATGATCTGTATCAGAATTTTAAGATTAATAAACTTATATAAAATGTGTCTGAATCGCATTTTACGTAAAAACACAATGTTAAATTTTGAACATTTCAGAAAATAATAAATTTAAGGTTTAAAAAATATTAATAGTTTGGAAATTTGCGGCTTTCACCCCTAATTATTAAAATGGTAGACCAAAATGAAAGAAAGTAAAATTTGGGGTACTGATAAAAATAAAAAAACTGAAGATGGAGAAAAACTGCCTTCTTACAATGAAAGTAACTTTGTTTCATTGTTCAGGCTTGCAAAATCAGAGTTTATCTTCAGTTTAATAATGTTTCCNNCGTCTGCATATAACTGCCGTTATCCAGTTTTTTGAGATCCATATAATACTGTTCGGCAGGGATATTCGTAACATTGTTTTTTGTTACTACTTCCTCGATGATCACATTCACAGGTTCCACCTGGCTCAAAATCTGGTCATATTCGCGGGTAGAAGTTTTGTTTTTCTCCATTATATCTATTACATCTTTAACGCTCTGGCGAGAGCCACTGATCACAGGATTTCCGACTACAGTCCATAGATTGTAGGTGTTGTTTGTCTTCAGGAGAAGATTGTATCCATGGTATGGAACTGAACCCCAGGGCATCAGAATCTTCTGCTCTGGAATCTGGTTTAATTCGAACCCAGTTCCGTTAGCGTAATTTGCACGGTAGCACCTGGTAACATCTACACCATAAAAGTCTTTCAGATCTTTACTTTTAAAAAGAGTCTCTAAAGGAGTTCCTTTTGATTTTTGGAGGTCAATATAAATTGCACTCATTACCCCTTCAGAAGACATGTTCAACCCATCAACAATAGAATTAAATTTATGATTTATATGTTTGCCGGGGATTTGGGAAAAGGGGATTGTAGAGCTGTTATCTTCAACTGCTTTAGTGGAAAAATCATTGTTGCTACCTGTTTTTAAGCTGTTACCAAAAAATATAACAAAGACTGAGAAAACCATAATAACAACCAAGAGAATAGCCAGATATTTCTTATTTTTTGTTGCTGGTCCATTTCTTTTCATTAATGAAACCTCATCAAATACGATGAATTTTCTAACAGTAGGAAACACGCTTTTGATATACACACATGTGGCAAAGGAAGGTTTTCTACCATTTTCATCGATCGGAAACAAATATCAAACAAGAATATACTTTTAAACTGGAATTTATGGTATTTAAGTTAGGCTGCTTTTGAGTTTAGTCAAGAGAAAGGATCTTAAGCATGTTTGTACCTCCGGGTTTTCCTGAAGAAGGACCCTGGGTAAAAACTACAATATCACCACTATTTGCAAATCCCAGTTCTTTAGCTCTTTTAGTGGTTTCTACTTCCCAGTTTTCAATTACTTTCTTAACAAAAACCGGATAAACGCCATATGATAAGGAAAGAAAACCGCAGGTTTCTGGGAAACGACTGAATGCGAGGATCCAGATTTCAGGCTTGAAGCGTGAAATCCTGCGAGGAGTTGCTCCGCTTCTTGTAGGGGACAAAACGACTTCAACCGGCAGTTTCTGCAGAGCTTCATGAACCTGGAGAGTTATTACCTCATCCACTGACATTTCCCTGGCTGTAATACCCTTGATCATTGTATCAAGACCCCATTTTGTCCGAGAGCGCCAGTTTTCGGTGCTTTCTGCAATTTTTACCATCATATCAACTGCTTCTACAGGATAGTTGCCAACAGCTGTTTCTTCCGAAAGCATGACAGCATCTGTCCCATCAAGGATTGCATTGGCGACATCTGTCACCTCTGCTCGGGTAGGTCTCACGTTATCACTCATTGAAGCCAGCATTTGAGTGGCTGTAATTACTGGAATTCCAAGAAGTTTAGCACTCTGGATAAGTTCTTTCTGGACTGATGGAATTTCCTGGATGGGAATTTCAACGCCCAAATCTCCTCTGGCAATCATAAGGGCATCGGTTTCCACAAGAATTTCCTCAATATTATCTACAGCTCGTCTGCGCTCTATTTTAGCGACAATATATACAGATTTTCCTCTTTCCGCAGCAAAACTTCGAACTTTCTTGATATCTCCGGCATCTTCTATAAAGGAGATACTGAAAGTGTCAATTTCTTCATTCAAGCCAAACTCAAGAATTTTTAAATCTTTTTCCGTCACAGGATCAAGGAAAATCTTTGCTCCTGGAAGATTCAGCCCTTTATGAGAATAAAGCTGCCCTCCAATGAGGACCTCGCAAAGAACGTCTTTCCCCGAGATTTCAAGACAAAGAAGCTGGATAAATCCATCACTTAAGTAAATAAGATTTCCAGGAGCTACACTTTCCGGAAGTTGCTTATAGCTTACAGGGATACGTTCCAAATTTACAGAAGACTCGTCAACTGTAAGGATCACAAAGTTTCCTTTATGAAGCATAAGCGGTTCTTTCTCCAGTTTGCCTATACGAATCTTTGGGCCTGGTAGATCGGCAAGAATTGCAACTATTCTGTCAAGATCTTTGGCAACTTTGCGGACTCTCTGGATTACCTCTTTATGACTTTCGAAGTCCCCATGAGAAAAGTTGATCCTTGCCACATTCATGCCTGCAAGCACAAGTTCCCTGATTATTTTCTCAGAAGATGAAGCTGGACCTATTGTGCAAACTATCTTTGTCTTATGGTTTGGAATTTGCATATTGATACGGCCTTTAGTATTCAACCTTTAATCTATGCCATTTTGAAAGTTCTAAATTATAATTTCCTTCTTAATAAGGACTTCGGAAATAGGCATCTTCTAGTTAGTAGATTTCACTATCAGTTTACACATTTTTGCCATATATTTTGCAGCCTCTCTTATTTCCCTTTATAGATCTTAAGGGCCTCTTCGAAGCTTGTGTCTTCAACGGTTATGGCATAGACAGCATTACACATGCGTAC
>PMJC01000154.1 GCA_003157235.1 Methanosarcina sp. | reverse complement strand
TATTTCTTTATTTAGCTCATCATAATTTTCTATGTTACTTATGTTCTTATAAGCTTTCAAAACGAAATATGTAATGAGAAGGACAAGAATAATGTATGGAATAGAATAAAGTAATATTTGAATAAATGAACTAGATGTAGTTGGACCCATTGAAGTATTATTTTGAGTAATTTCTCCTAGAGCTGAATTCATTGAAGGAATAATTTCTCGTATTAGAGATATAATCAAGATAAGAATTATAATCGAAATGTTCCTGAATTCTGCTTTTACCGTTTTTGCTCTTTGTTCAAATACACTTATTGATCTTTGTATGGAATTAGAAGCGGATTCTAGCTTAGAGTGATACGATTTTTCTAATTTTTGACGAAAAGAACTAATATTCTCAACGTTTAGAGATGCTTGTTCACTAATTTCCTCAAGTGTATTATCTAGTTTGTCAACTACGCTTGAGATCTCTTTTTCAATACAGATTTTATTTTTATCTATTTCATCAATTAATGAATCTTTCTTTTTCTCAATATCCTCTAAACTTTTTGATTGATAGTGTTGCATATTATTCTTTTAACTATGATACAGATGAGCAAAATACTAACAGATGTGTTATTACTCATGAGCTTAAATCTTTCTATTTATTGCATACTTTAAATTATATAATTTCAATCAATTGTATTAATTGAAAATAATCATATAAATGGTAAAAAATTTACAACTTATNNAATTAAATAAATAAATAAATAAATAAATTAATTAATTAATTAATTATATCTTAACAACTTTGAAAAAAGAAGGTTGTTCGTAAACTTCACAAAACAGCGCTGCGTTTTTGAAAGATTACTATTACCCCAAAATATAGTGCGAGGGATGAAATTCGAACCCACGAATACCTTCGTAAACGGATCTTAAGTCCGTCACTTTTGATAGGGCTCTTGCCGATCTAGAAGAAATACATAAAAAATTATATAATTTTAAGCAACATATGAGTTAATTAAAAATTAGTGCGAGAGATGCGATTCGAACGCACGAACTCCTACGAGAATAGGCTCTGAACCTATCGCCGTTGACCTGGCTGGGCAACACAAATGTTTAACTATAGATTGAGAAACTCTGGAAAGTCAACCTATAACATACAGGCTTTAAGAAAAGCTTTAAATTCGATTTTATCCTTTGAGTGCATGAATTTTACTTTGGGCAGTTGAAAAAATGGCTTTAAAAGGCTTATAATCGGTCATTGAGGGAAGCATTTTTATGAATCTTTCTAAATGTGAAAAAATGTAAATCTAAACTTTTCTTATTTTTTTAAAATACTTCATAGTAAATTGTTCATCCCCTAAGAGCATCTCCGAAAAGTCAATAATGGCACTTATTGAAGTTATAATTAGTCTATAGATTCTTGTATTACGGTTGTGCATGACAAATTATAAAAATGATTGTAGATCACAACTTTTTCAGATAAACTAATGCAAAGCTTTTTTGGATTATAACTTTACTCTTTCAATTAAGTTTTCATTGAAAATTTCTAGTGTATTTTTAATAAAATTCATATCGACGTCATCATACTCTTTTTTATAATTATTTATTACATCGAAGATCTTTTCAGCTAAATCAAAGGGGCTACTATATTCATTTTCGTTGGCATTTATTTCAGGATATTCTTCAATTTCATCAAAAATTACTTCATCTTCAATTTCTTTCAGCGCAGTTTTAATATTAGGAATCTCTTTTTTCTCAATCTTTTCAATTATTTCCTTTTGTAATTCTGCAGGCTTTTGTGACAATTCGACTATATCTTTTCTAGTACCTTTAATTTCTCGACCAAGAATTTTGTAAGGGTTTATATTCGCATTATTCGCAACTTCATCTATGGCATTAGCAAATTTCTCTGCTTTTCGTACAGTATTAGGACTTACTTTGTATTTCTTTGCTATTTTTTGTTCAACTATATTATCAAGAGGTCTTATGGTGATCAACGGAACTACATCATCTTTTATTCTGGGCATGCATTCGTCTTTTTTTTCTTCCTGATACCTCTTTCCAAGCAGATAGGCTCTCTGTTCATTGGTCATACTTCTTCGATTCAATTGATTGTTAATAATCCAGTTCATCACTTCAAAACGATTATTAAATTTTTTTTCAGATACAGGAAATTCAATATTAAGCTCTTTACAGATTGCATATCTATTATGGCCATCAATAATAATATTATTCCAAATAACAATGGAATATAAATCATCATAACCATTATTCATAATACTCTCGATTAAGCCCTGAAATTCTTCTGGTTTCATCGGTGGTATTAAATTTTTAAATTCGGGATCAATGATTAGTTCCATTCTATTATTCCCCTTTATTCAGCATCTTTCAACCTATCAATTAAATTAGATTTTTGGTATTTTCTCTATCCCTATCTATTTCCTCTCATAAAGGACCATATATAACATTTATTTTTTTAATGTTATGATAAATTTTCAAGTACAAAAGTAAGATCATGAAGACATATCCGACAAGTGTTGTGACCCAATGTAGCTTTCACTTTTGGGAATTCACTCAATTGTAAAGGATACTATTAAAATGTAGACATTTGTAACTTTTGCAATAGCCATATTGATTTTTTGGATAGGCTCTAAGTCCTGAAGAACCAAGGAACAAAAGTATAATAAGCTATTAAA
>PMJC01000261.1 GCA_003157235.1 Methanosarcina sp. | reverse complement strand
ATTTCCATTCTGAAGGATACCAAAATGTTTCTTCCATAATCTCAACTCCTAGTTAGTGTGAGAGGTGCTATTCGAACACAGAACCCCTGCAAGATCAAGCTCTCAATTTTATGCTTTTGGCCTAGCTGAGCTACTCTTACGCACGATTTATGCTTCAACCAACTTAATCCAACTATGTGAAATAATGTGCGGAGAATACATATTTTGAAAAGTGGTGAGATTTCCGCAAACCTCAAGTTTTTTCCGAGATTTTTTTATAGAAAAAAGGAGAGCGCTAAGACATTGGTTCAGAGTACATCATTGATTTTGTCCCTCTTGATTGTTCATGTTGCATGTTTAACTACTCCTTTCACATACCTTCACAATACAGAATTTTAGATCGTGTTCTTGAATCACTGATCAAATCTGAAAAGCGAATATATCTCCAATTTTTGAGAAAATGCAGATTGAATCCTATGCTCACGATTTTCAACAACATATAAATACGCTCCATTCTATCCCATAAACGACTTGATTTTTTTTAATTATAAGATGTTTTAGAAGATATATTAGAGGAGTTTGATAAATCCTAAATTTAGCTGGTTGTTTATATACTAATCATTTAAATCATATTAAATGATTTATAAAAAAAATGGTTTGAAACTAAAAAGTACTTCTACCCAAAATATTTTAGCATCAAACAACAATTTAATATTAATTATGTTTTTATTATTTTCGGCTATCTATAGAAATTTAACATGGAGCTTTTTCTTAAAAAAGCAACATAGATTAATTTGATATAATATTCTTGATTCAATAGTGCTCTATTAGATGGTTAATATTTTCACCTTAGAATGCACTTTGCTCCAAATGCACTCGTTTTCTAAGCATAACTGCATAAAGAGAATCAAAAATTACACGTAGTGGAAAATGATATGAAAAGAGCAAGTATGTAATTTATCATGGATAAATACCAATTCATTATTGATGGATCCCCTTATCCCAAAACCAACTTTATTTTCACATTAATAAGAGTTTCAGAATTCCTTTCATAGCAGAAATTCGATTAGATATTAGGAATTGAAATTCAGATACACAATTTTGAGTTCTAGTCTCATCTAGCTTATTATACTTTATTTTGCATCTCAAGTGCTTAAGTCTTATTAATGAAAACTTCCTGAGGACGGAGACTCTATATGGCATTATTCGGAACAAACGGTGTGCGTGGTATCGTTAATGAATACATAACTCCAGAACTGGCAGTCAATTTAGCCAGAAGTCTTGGTACATACATGGGTTCGAAAGGCACGGTTGCTATAGGGTGTGACACCCGCATCTCTGGGCAGATGCTGAAATTTGCCACCATTTCTGGAGCTCTGTCAACAGGCCTCACTGTTATTGATGTGGGAACTGTTCCTACCCCTTCCATCCAGTATTATGTGCGCGACCATGCCGATGCCGGGATAGTTATTACTGCATCCCATAATCCAAGGCAATATAATGGAATTAAATTTATTGCAGGGGATGGCTCGGAATTTTCCAGGGATGGAGAAAAAGACATAGAAAAAATATATTATGCGGGGAAATATTCCATCGTATCTTGGGAGAAAACCGGCAACTTCAGTAACGATCCTGGGGTCAATGAATACTACTTAAAAAATATTATCAACTCAGTAAATGCCGAAGCCATCCGCAGCCGCAGATTCAAAGTAGTTGTAGATACAGGCTGTGGAGCAGGTTCTCTAACTCTTCCTTTTTTGCTCAGTAAACTGGGTTGCCAAGTATTGACTCTTGAAGCTCAGCCTGATGGAACTTTCCCCTGGCGAAACCCAGAACCTTTACCTGAAGCCCTAACTGAACTTACTAAACTCGTAAAAATTACAGGTGCTGACATGGGAGCAGCTCACGATGGAGATGCGGATAGAGTAGTCCTTATAGATGAAAACGGGAAATTCATAAATGCTGAAGTTCTGCTTGCCATGATGGCAAAATATATACTTGAACATGACAAAGGGCCTATAGTGACTCCTGTTAGCTCTTCTCAGCGCATGGCCGACATCGCAAAGGATGCAGACATCAAACTATACTGGACTGCTGTCGGCTCAATCAACGTTGCCCGAAAAATGATGGAAGTAAATGCAGTATTCGGGGGTGAAGGTAATGGGGGTCTTATCTTCCCCAAACATCAGTATTGTAGAGACGGAGCAATGGCCTGTGTCATGGTTCTTGAAATCCTGGCTAACGGAAAAAAGATTTCTGATCTTGCTAAAAGTGTGCCTGAATATTTCAACGCAAAGACAAAAGTCCCCTCTAAAAATATACAGGCCACAATGGAAATAGTGAAGCAAGAAGCTTCAGGACTTGGGTTCAAGATAGATACTACAGACGGAATCAAAATATGGTACGAAGATGGCTGGGTTCTTATTCGTCCCTCTGGCACAGAACCGATTCTTCGGGTCTTTGCTGAAGCAAAAACGCAGGATAGAACAGAGGAACTTATGCAAGAGGGCCTGAATATGGTCAAAAGAGCAGAAAAAGTCTCAATCTGCGAATGAACTTTCGAGTAGACTAACAACAAATGAATGTGAACTCTTTAATGTAGCATCTTCTTGATAAAAATTTATCACCTTTATGCAGCTTTGATAATCCCATTGGACGATGACCATAAAAAACAGTGCTACAAACTTTCTGTAAATTTTAAGTTAAGTTTTTGCTTAATGTAATAAATTTGGTTTCTTTAAGGTAGAATTTTCTACTAGATAACTTATGAGATACGGGATTTTACAGAAAAATTGGCACAATGGAATTCGAGATCTTCTGGCATGTGGACCGGTGGACTTTCTTGTAAAGGTAATGATGATCTTGACACTCTGATCCTCGGAAACTATCTGGACATTTGTGACCATTGCATCTTTTACAAGAATAGAGGTCATGATATCTACTTCCCTGCCTTCCCGGATCTTGAACCCTTTCCTGAGTAGTCCTTCCGTAAAAATAGATTCTGGGTATAGTGTATTTAACATTACATTACTGAGTACGCAGGCAAACATTAGGGGAAGAATCAAATTGTAATCTCTAGTAATCTCAAACAGATTCGAATAGCAGTAAGAGGAGCTCTTACAGCCCCAGCAAAAACTGCACTCATGCCCACGATGGCATAATTACCGTCCCACCATGGACCTGATGTAAGAGAGTGTGCTTCCACACATCAATATCACATCTGCAGCACTTTGAGAGATCTCTCTGTCCATAATCTATCTTTTTTGTCCAGCACTTAGGTTAGCATAACTGGAGCCCAGTCACTTCAGTAAATGGACATGCGAATTTTCGTTACACTGGGAACTTAATTATAAAAATATCAACAACTTAATGAAGGAAAACCTTGAAATTCTCAAAATTTAATGCCGATCTGCCGAAAGTATGTTCAAATATTACCTTTAAGCATTGTCATGAAAATTACTTACATAAAGATCAAGACTAAATACCGAAATTAATTGGATAACCTTAATTGATAAACTTAGGGGTATGGTATGCTTGAAAATATTGACCTGTCACTGGCAATAAAACACAGTGAATATGACGAAAGTATGAAGATACTTGAGATTAAGCTAGGTGAGCTCCAACGTAAGGCTTGGGAATTGAAGATACCCATCATTTTTGTTTTCGAAGGCTGGCATGCATCCGGGATGGGAGAAGATATCAATCGTTTCATATTGCCTCTGGATTCGAGAGGATACGATTTTCACACCATGACTTTTGCTTGCTATGGAGATGAACTTAAACCTTTTCTTCTGCACTTTTGGACTCTTATTCCAGTAAGAGGTAAAATTGCGATATTTGATCGAAGTTGGTACAGTCGAGCAATCTTAAAACATTTCATGAAGGAAAAATCCAAATACAAACTTGAAAAATGCCTGGGAAAAATAAATTGTTTCGAACGCCAGTTTTCAGATGATGGATACCTTATATTGAAGTTTTTTCTCCATATCAGTAAAAAAGAGCAAGAAGATCGTTTCAAGAAAATTCAAAAAAAAGGGATCCCCTTAATCATCGATGAATACGAAAAGAAAAATGAAACGGAACAGGATTTTATCCATGAATATAATAAATACCTGCCAATTGTAGAAAAAGTGCTTGAGAAAACAGACATGCCATATGCCCCATGGACTATAGTGGAAGCAAATGACAGGAACTTTGCAACCCTCAAGATTATCACTACTGCAACTCAGACCATTGAAACTTATATTGAGCACATGACTCTTACTCAAGAACAGCAGATAATTAAATATCTGGATAGAGAAATCTCAAAGCCCCCCGAACTTAGTACCTCTGTCTTGGATAAAATCGATCTGTCACAAACAATTTCCTCTAAGGAATACAAAAAATCTAAAAAGCTTTACCAACAGAAGCTTGAAACCTTACAGTACGAGCTTTTCAGGAAAAAGCATTCCATAGTTATAATATTTGAAGGGGGGGATGCCGCAGGCAAAGGTGGAGACATTCATCGCCTGGTTAAAGAGCTGAATCCCAGACTCTACAGGGTAGTACCCGTGGGCCCACCAAACGATATTGAAAAAAATCATCACTATCTATGGCGCTTTTGTGAAAAGATCCATATAGCTAAATACATAACGATTTTCGACAGAAGCTGGTACGGAAGAGTCCTTGTAGAGAGGGTAGAAAAGCTCTGCAGCGAAGAAGAATGGAAACGTGCTTATAGGGAAATAAACGAATTTGAAAATATTATTACAGGAACCGGCACGATTATTCTCAAATTTTGGCTTCAAGTCGATAAGGATACTCAGCTTGAACGTTTCAAAAGTCGGCAAAATGATCCTGAAAAAAGCTGGAAAATAACAGATGAAGACTGGAGAAATCGGAGCAAATGGGAAGAATATAATATTGCAGTTGATGAGATGCTTCAGAAAACAAGCACCATTAATGCTCAATGGACTGTTGTGGAATCAAATGACAAGCGCTATTCTAGAATAAAAATCCTGAAAACAATTACAGAANNGAAATCTTGATTCACTATATGACTAGATTATATCGAATATGTCACCTACACAAAATCCTAAAAGATCCCTTAAATTCTCCCTTTTTCAGGGAGTTTTGCCTCTTAAACCGGCACAAGTACCCTGGGAAATCACTGCAGGGATCGCATTCGCAACACTTGCTATCCCAGAGGTCATGGGGTACACTAAGATTGCAGGCATGCCTTTAGTTACTGGAATATATACAATCCTGCTGCCGATGTTAGCCTTTGCTATTTTTGGTTCATCCCGTCATCTCGCCGTTGGAGCTGATTCCGCAACTGCAGCTATTATGGCAAGTGTATTGGTGACAATAGCTACTCCCGAATCACCAAAATATGTTGCATATGCTGGTATGATCGCCCTTCTTGTAGCGGCCTTGTTACTCCTCGGAGGCCTACTTCAATTCGATTTTCTCGCTGATTTTCTTTCTCACACAGTTCTAATAGGATTTCTAACAGGCGTCGGCATTCAAATCTCAATCTCAGAGTTTAGTGAAGTACTTGGGATTCCTTACGGTTCATATGGAACACTTATGCAGATCACATATTTGTTCAAATATCTGTATCTTACAAATATTCCCACACTCTTGGTCTCTTTATCTGTGATTGGGATAATTACTCTTAGTGGAAAGATCCACAGCAAAGTTCCAGGTGCACTATTAGCAATGATTGGTGCAATCGCTGTAAACTGGGCATTAGATCTTTCTTCTTATGGTATCACCATACTTGGCACAGTACCAGGTGGTTTGCCACAT
>PMJC01000217.1 GCA_003157235.1 Methanosarcina sp. | reverse complement strand
CGTCGGCTGATAACCGACGGCCGACGGAATGCGGCCCAAAAGAGCCGACACTTCCGAACCCGCCTGCGTAAAGCGGAAGATGTTGTCGAGGCAGCGCCCTTTGCCGTCCATGCTGATGCGGATTCTTTGAGCTGAGAGCGTCGAGATAAAGGTCTCGCAGGTGAACTGGACGCCTTGATCTGTGTTGAAGATTTCTGGTTTGCCGTAAAGGTCGAGCGCTTCTTGCAGCGCCTCGACGCAGAACGTTTTGTCCATCTTGTTCGATAAACGCCACGACAGAACCAACCGGCTGTACCAGTCAATGACTGCGACCAGATACAAAAAGCCCTGCTTCATCGGGATATAGGTAATGTCGCAACTCCATACCTGATGGATGCGCACTACTTCCATAGTCTTCAATAAATACGGATATATCTTGTGCTGCGGATGACGGCGGCTCAGGTTCGGTTTGCGGTATATCGTCTCAATGCCCATCACCCGCATCAGGCGCGTTACGCGCTTGCTCTCGACACGGTGACCGGAGCGCGAAAAGACAACCGCGATTTCCCGCGCCCCGTAAAAAAGCCTTTCCAGATGCAGCCGGTCGATCCGTCGTATCAGATCAAGATCGACTCCTTTCACTGGCGTGGGCTTGCGATAGACCGCCGCACGCGACAGGCGCAACAATTCGCACTGCCGCGTGACAGACGGGTTTTTGCTATTGGCTTCAACCTTTTGGATCCGCTCAGATCGGCTTATTTCCTGAGCACATTCAATAAAAAATCGCGCTCCACAATCAGCTGCTCGATTGTTTCGTGCAGCTTTGCGATTTTGCCCTCGTCCGTTTTGGCTTGATGGCTGGATTCAAAAATGCGTGCTGCGTCCTCCAGCAGCTCCTTTTCCCACGCATAAATCTGGTTGGGGTGCACTTCAAACCGGCTCGCCAATTCGGCTACCGGGCCTTCTTCCCTTAAAGCCGCTATCGCCACCCACGCCTTGAACGCTGCGTCATGCTTCTGTTTCTTCTTCGACATTTTCTGCCCCTTTTCTCTCTTTTAGAGCCGAAACTCCACCTTAGCTACGGTCTCATTTTCCGGGACCATCATAAACGTCAAGCTATAACCCCGTGCATCAGAATGACGCTTACGGTTATTAAAGCTGCGATTGAGTTGGTTTAACGATAATCAGCGAGCACACGGTCGATTAGATTGGCATCTTTGTCTTGAACGGCAAGCACATCGTAATAGTGGATGGTACGTGTAGCACGACCGATGTTTTGATTCCAAAGATAGCGCATTAGTTGGATAACTACATCTAGATTTTTTGTCTGAACAACAATTTCGCCGAAGTTATCAAAAATAGTCCAGTCGCAATAGCCTTCGGACTCTAACGAATATAACGTNNATTACTGGCTTATGCACGTGTATTACAGAGGCTGATGAGTCAAGTACGTCATAATCAAAACCATCGGCGTCGGTTTTTAGTATTCTAATGTTGGAGTATGGTATTTCAGAAAGTAGTTCGTCGAGCGGCTTGGATTTAATACTTCCTCCGTTGCCTATTACAGCGTGTTTTGTTCCGCCTTTGCCTTCAAGGAAAACACCCGAAACGCTTTTCCCAACTAATGACTTGATAGTGTGAACTTTCAAATCTATTTTAGAGCTTTTAATTCTTTCAATATTTTTCTGAAGTTGCTCGTAGAACAAATCGTCGGGTTCTATACATATATAGCTTGAGATTGCATTCTGTTCTGCCATTCCAGCCAATGTGTCACCAACGTTCGCGCCTACATCAATAACAGTGTCGGACGGTTGAATGTATTTTGCGAGATGCGGCAGAAACCTATCATATTTAGGATGATGCTGCTGATAAGTGGGCAGCATATGATTTGCGGGAAGTTGGATAGAAAAATCTTTGTAGTGGTATTCAAATGGTATGTTGAAAGCCACTCTAAACTTTCTGACGTAAAATGATGTTTTATTTTTCTCTTTCATGTTATCTTTCTTCTCTTCCATTTTATCCTCTGTAAAAATGATTTAAGGCCATAAACTTTTGAATGCAGTATACAGCCTATACGATGAAACTAATTCAAAATACTTGCTGCTTATCTCCTTGTGGAGCAATCAAAAACGCAATTTCAAGGTTAAAGAGTCTCTTTATCAATCTCTGATTCCTTGACTTTCCGACAGATCCTATCCCTGAAAGAGAATTTTTGCCAAAAGCTGTGCGCCAGTTGATCTAGTTGATCTGAACACGCATTCGATTAAATTAGAACTCAATGGATACGAAAACTGGACTAAACAATATCGTGGTGATCAATTAAAACGCCTAAAAATAATAAAAGCGAACCTGAATAAAACACGATACTGAGCTGAACTTAAAGGGGCTAAAAATTAATCTATTGACCAGCTTTCTAAAATGAAACCACTTAATGACGCAAAATTAGACGAAGAACTTTTCAACTCACTTTAAAAAAGACATATTAGTCTTTTTAAAAGGAGACGTACTCATCTTTTTAGAAAACCCTAATTATTCCTTCTCAAGAACAGAACATAAAATAACTGCTGGATAGCAGCACTACAAATTAAAATTTTGTTATTGTGAATATTTTTAATGCTTGGAGAAAAAATTAAAAGAAAGAAAACTTCTGCAACGATAATAGTTTATAATTATTATCTAAACTGATAGTTTATAATGTTTTTACCTTTATTCTGCTTTCTACTTCTATCTAAGTCCAAAAGTACCTATAGTAGTAAAATTAAATTTTCGATAATGGTTTAATATATAATACATAGGTTTTATAGCAAAACATCTACATTTTTCCAATTCAACGACAGCGTGCATACAATTCTATATTTAGTTCTGGTACCATATGTTTACTAGGCCTGTAGCATGAATGCTTAAAATACATTATCTTGGCGTGGAACTCTAGTGTGTAGCTTTTTCCTAGCTATAATCACTATAGATTTGAATTCTATAGAAAATTATGCACACTGCTTTTTAGTGCATTTTATGATTAAATTTCACAGGTTAATCGAGCCTTAATTTTAAATATGGAACACAAAATATATTAAATGACTAATTCCGTGAGTAATAGCTTAAATTCAGGACCATGAGGCTACATGACAATAAATACCGCCATTAAATCAAGCGATAAAAAAACAAAAGATGCAGCATATTTCTCAAAAATCATGCGAAGGCATCTTCCTAAACTTAAACAAGAGTATAATATCAGCTATCTGGGTATTTTTGGTTCTTACATTCGCGGTGAACAAACAGAGGATAATGACCTTGATATTCTTGTGGAATTCTCTAAGAACCTGATCTCTTAGAATTCATTGGGCTCAAGCAGGAGCTTTCAGAAATACTCGGCGTAGAAGTGGATCTTGTCATGAAA
>PMJC01000122.1 GCA_003157235.1 Methanosarcina sp. | reverse complement strand
AAGAGAAGGGTTACCAACGAAGATGACATTTTGAGGAAAATAGGCCTGAACTATTTCAGGAAGCGCAGGCTGAGGTTCTGCCTGGCGGACAGCATCATGATTGCCGGGACTTATAATCACACGGATGTGCTCCGGAATTTCCCTTAAGTACTCTGCAGCTTTCATGTACTGCTCATAGATGTCCATAATGTCCAGTTCTAATTCCTGATCAGGATAAATCCCTATCCCATCAACAAGATCTCCTGCAACAATAAGATAACGGATACTTGCGGCAAGTTCCCGCATGATTTCTGATTCAGACTCTCCTTTCAAAAAGTCAAGAAAATCCAGCCAAGCGTCTTCAAGAAACTGGGAACTTCCTATATGCACATCAGATATCATCACTATTTTCCCTTGACTTCTGGTTCTTCGTTGAACGCCATTGGGTACATCTGGCTGAATGAGTTTTGTGGCAAGCATCAGGTTTCCGGCGCTCTTTACCAAACCAGTTACTCCTATGACCTCATCAAGCAGGACTTGGGAGGCCAGTTCAAAAAGCTCTTTATCAGTATTTCGAATGAGGACTGAGAAAGAGCCGGTTGGATCTTCAAGAGATAATATTTTGTGGCCGTTATTTGTGCTACTGATGTCAGAAACCATCCCGATTATAGATATTTCTTCAGAATCCCAGTCCCCTTCACGACGAAGGCTTCTTCTTCGTCTTAAACTTTCTATAGGACGCGCACTTATTCTACTCCGTATAATCGCTGAAAGCCTACTGTATCTATTCCTGAAATATTGAACAAACTGCATATATTCTCCAATACATGTTGAATCCCCTGATATGTCGGAAATTACGGTCACAGGATTCTTGCCGGGAAAATTTCTGTGCACTTTGTCACTGGGACTAGACGAGAAGCCCTTTCCGAAAACAGATAAAGATGAATTTTCCCTGGAAACTCGGTTTGAAGGGGACGAAGGTAGAGAATTCCCATCTCCGAAAAAAGATGAAGTTGATCTGTCTCCAGCTTGTGAAGATGGCAAGGAAAAGGCCAATTCAGGATCAGTTCTCAATGAAAAAATCGAGCTTGAAGCAATGTAAGAACTCGATACCTCCTCTGATGAAATATTACCTGATTTGAAATCTGGAATTGGTTTATAAGTTATATTTGGTACTGAAATTGAATCTGGAAGCGGATTTGGGTAGAGGCTCGGCACAGGGTCGTTGACTGGAGCAGGGATCCCAGTCTCCGAGGGAACATCATCTGATTTCGGAGAAAGTTCGCTAGATACTGAAAGAAATTCTCCTGCTTTTAAAGAAGAAATTGGTATTTCATCATAATTTGGCTTTTCGGTTGAATTTTCGAAACTAGGATTTTTTTTATTTTCTGCATGAATTAGCTTTGAAGCTCTGTCATGAGCAGCAAAACTTTCAAGATCTATATGTTCGGNNGGCGAGTTGCTGGATTTAATGAGTTCAACAGCTTCAGGGCTTATCTGGTATTCTTTTTCTATAACTGCCTTTATAATCTCGCTCTTGTCCATACTTCCAACCTAACATTCCTAGACTGACACAAATCTTTCCAAACCGAAATAAACTTTTCTAAACCTTTTGGATCTGATTTATCATAAGGTTCATTTGGCTCCAAATTTAAAAGATCTCAAGCAAAAGACATGTTTAAAATATAAAAGTTAATAAGATGCAAAATATATGCTTAACAGATACTAAATTAATGTGTTCAAATTAATTTATGAAATGAAATTGTAATTCTAAAAAATTTTATATGCCCCATGTAACACTTATATCTTTTGATTCCTGCCTACTATAAAGGATATCTGCCTCTTTTTAAGTAAATGACTATAAAAGTATGATAACTGGATGAATAGATTTAACAGACATTCTGCAGATATCACAGATATATATTTTGTTTGCCTATTTGCCAACTAATATTATTGAAAGTTAAATTAATTTTTAAGCAACTGTCATATTTAGAAAATGAATGCCATTATTGTGTAAATCGGTGAAAATTGGGATTTAAAATTAGTCTCTTATGAAAACAAATCATAGGCAAAAATATTGGAAAAAGACTTAATTATTTTTAATAAGTCAGACTAACAGAAAGAGCTATAATTAACTCTGAGGTTATATTGTAGCCTGAAATAATCTGAGGAACAATAATAGAGAATTCCGATAAAACTCTGATTTTCATGAGTTACTTATATACCATTTTATAAGCATATGAAGAAATTAGTGGATTTATCGAAATTTTCTATATAAGCCTGGCGTCTATATCAATAACTTAATGAATAAAATTTTTGTCAGAAAAAGACTAATAGAATTAATGGGCGCGAAAAAANNCCAGGAAGATAATAACTCCTGGGTTTCACTTGGAAAGGACTTGCTGTTGGTTGTAGCTGTACTGATTACTTTTATGTTCCTTTCCAAGTTGGTATTTGGTCTCTGGACTCCTATGGTTGCGGTAGAGTCAGAGAGTATGGATCCGCATATACAGATCGGAGATATTGTTTTCATGAAAA
>PMJC01000307.1 GCA_003157235.1 Methanosarcina sp. | reverse complement strand
TTAATATTGTATCCTTTTTTCCATCCGCTATCCACAGTGGTATTAATATTAATGCTAGTTGTTATTGGATCAATTGAATTTTTGATTCCTATATTTGAAAATAAAAAGATTTTATTAATTACGTCTTCTTTTTCATTGACACCTATCTTACTTGAAACAGTTATATTTCTTCCTTGGATACTATCATTCCAAAAGTTTAATCTAAATATAAAAATAATGTATTATTCAATTATTGCAGGTTCAAGTACAAATGCAAGTTATTCGATGAGTAGTACAGTTGGTAAATTGAGTTTGACTAACTTAGAATTTCTAGAATTATTTATTAAACTTATGGGTCAGCATTTTATTTTTTTAATATTTTTTTTCCTTAGCTTTGTATTATTATTGAAATATTCCAATTATAGAAAAAACAATAAAAATTTGATAATATTACTGAGTATCACATTGTTTATTGGACTAATGTATGCATTTTATTTGTTTAATATTATTCCAGGTCTACAAGCAATGGGTTCAGATAGGTTGCAAGCATATTTATTAATCTTCACTCCAATATTCGCTGGTTTTGTGTTATCATACATTATTACTAAAAAAATTATAATTCATAAGTTTAATCTTGCACCAATGGTTTGTATGATTATAGTTCTGATTGCTTCAGTAGTATCTATCCACAATTTGTATCCATCACCTTATGTTATGCAACCCAATCCATCAATTACACAAATGGATATGAATGGGGCTGAATGGCTCTTAAATTTCAAAGATTCTACTACCAATAGTGTGTATATAATGAGTCCAGTATATAGATTTTTAGCAGGTTCTTTGGGCCATGTTGAAGCTGGGAAGTTGTTTGGGTCTTCTTATAAAGAGGCAAATATTACGGATCATTTTAATTATACTATCTCCAATAATCTTGGGAACTCTTATACTCAGAATGAATATTTCATGATGACAATGTTTGACAAAATTATTTATGAAATTGTTTGGAATGTTGTTGGAAGATTTCGTCAAAAAGATTTTAAAAAACTGGGAGAAGATGTTTCAGTTGATAGATTATATTCGAACGGGGATACAAGCATATATTATATACCTAGCTTATTATAAGTTTTAATAAATTATTGAAATTAATTTTGAATCTTTATGCAATTTGTTTAGATGCCTCTGATTTATTCATGTATCATCTCAAAAGTAGATTTTGATGATTTCGATAAATCCTAAATTTCGTCATATACACATAAATGTATGTGAATGACTCTTGATAATAAGATGTTATTGAAATCCTAGGTTATTTTGGAAAGAAGTGATACTCGCAACAGATTTAGGGGGCAATAATAAAAACTGTAGTGAAATAAATTCAAAACTTCGATAGAAGAAAGTAACATATATTTTATCAATGAAAATTATGATAACCTCCGATTTAAACAAATTGCTTACATACGCTTTATGATTTCAACCAGCTAAAAATTGGAGATGATTTCGATAAACTCCTGTGTATTATGAGTATTGGGAAGTTTAAGTCTCTTAACAATAATTTATACTAATGGAAAATTCTACTGATTTTGTTCTTAAAAAAGAACACAAAAGTTTTCAGTCAGTTGGAGATAAACTTGCTGAAATTGATTCCTTAATTGATTGGAAATCTGTTCGTATAATTTTTGAGTTCAAATATTTTAACAAAAGAGTTTCAAAGGCAGAGCATCAGCTCTGTAATAATTATGTCTAAAATTCTTGTTTCACAGCAATGACGTGGTCTTTACTATTTTGAACTTGAGAAACAATGTATCGATTTAATTTTTTTCAGAAAATTTCTTAGTTTTCCTGAGTAAATACCATAAAGTACCACATTCTGGTCATTCAGAAAGAGAATAGTTTGTAACTACAAAAAAGAAGAAATATGGAGACAGTTACAAATCCAACTTAATTACCATGGTTTGTGCTCAAGAGCACTTTGGAGCCCTTCTTAAAAATATTTCTTCTTTATTATTAAAACAGTCTTCTTACAAGCACCAAATTTTTTCACTGTCTCTGTACTCTCTTTTTGTGAGTTTACTAATAGTGTAGACCTATTCTTGTTAGTTTCTTGCTCTTTTATGTTTCTTTTTCACAAAGTCCATTAGGAAATTTACCTTATCGTCTTCAAGTTTAATTTCTAGCATGAAGTGTAAAGTAATTCAAAACTCATTAGAAAACTATATCTCAAATTACTGAGATAGTAAATTCAGAATTCATTGTCAACTTACGTTTTATAATATGATTGAGCCATCAAAAATTTTATCCAAAGATCATGGAATTTCGGTCTGATGTCCAGCTTTACTACAAGAGGATTTCGATAAACCTCTGATTTTCAAGAGCTATTAATATATCATTTGTGCGTATATAATGAAATTTAGAGCTTTATGAAATTCTACTAATCTTCAATAAATCATAGTGATAACAAATAGCCGAACAAATTCTGCATTTGTATACAGCTGCGAAATGTCTTATAGCTCTCTTTTTTGAAAAAATGTGTAGATAGTCTTATGGTTACTATTTTAAACAACTCATGAATATGTTCCGATCTGTTTGGCCGAGATACGTATTGTTAAGTGAAAAGCTAAAGTAGTTAGTGAATTTTATCAGCAAGTTATACATATTCAAGATTTATACCTTGCCAAATTATTAGATGATAATATCATAAAAATCTGATTCAAATTAATCATTAACCAAGTGTTACAGTATATCATTTAGACAGAAAACACTTAGCTAATATTATATGAATTAAAAGACTGACTATACGGCAAACACTATCATGTTGCTCCCATAGCTATTGCCTATATACATAAAATGGATTCATCTACTTTGTTTTTTATATTTGATAAGAACTCTTTTGCTTACAACTTCCAGTAACTTATCCTCGCTGTTGCATTTGTAATTCTCTGTTTAAGTATTTATTTTGGAAAATCTTAATGCCCTTGATCATAAAAATAAACAATATTAGCAAGAACACCAAATAGACCACAAA
>PMJC01000230.1:1718-6085 GCA_003157235.1 Methanosarcina sp. | reverse complement strand
CACGATGCAAGGCACATCCCTCCATACTTCGCGGGCTGCAGTGGGGCCAGGAGCTGCTGCGTTTGGGCTAATAATCACTACAAAGTCCGGTTTCCACCGCTTGAAACTTTCAGTGGCTGCAGCTTCGGCGGGACCCATCTTGGCACCTGTTCCGAATACCCTTATTTTAATTCCCTCTCGCGCTGCAATCTCATCCTGGATGAGATTAATAACCTGGCTCATTCCCAGATTGCCCATTTTTATAAAACCTATGTTGACCATTTTTCTCAAAATCCTGCGTTGACCTATTTGTTCAATAATGGAATTCCTGAAGGGTTTATTAATCCTTTTGTCAATACCACCACATATCACAGATATTTCATAAATATATTTTTAGTCCATAATTTTTATTAAGTACGTTTATTTGCCCCTCCGAAAAGCTTAAAAGGAATGTGATTTATTTCAATCAAAAACGTTGACATCGATGCTATTGTTTTGTGGTTTCTTTTTGTAGAACCCTTATTATATTTGGAAACATGATCCTTTGGTGAGCTTCTAATGTCAGGGCAAGTATGTTATACAAGGTTACTGTCATACCACGGAGACATGTCCACCTAGAAACATACCCTTTTTAGGAAGAATATTCCGTTTTATCAATAACTAATACAGTCCAGGTTTTGATTGAGTGAACTGTCCAATATATGATTCTAATGAATACAAAATGATTGTTTTTGATATGGATAGTAACCTTATAGACGCTGAGACCATAGATGAGTTCGCCAGAGCTGCAGGTATTATAGGCAAAGTAGAGGAGATTACGAAGAGAGAGATATGTGAAAACCTTGATTTTGAGCAAGCTCTTGCCGAATGGGTCAGAATTATCAGGGAACTTTCCCTTGAAAAAATCCCCTATACGGTACACAAGATTCATATTATGCCGGTAGTAGCAGAACTTATCCTTTACTTTAAAAGTAGAGGCTATAAGGATACAATGATTTTCGGTGAATTTACAATTTCTGCCACGGAAGCATGTAAGGCACTTAATAATAATTTAGTTGTTACCAATGAATTGCTTGTTGAAGATGGCTGCCTTAAAAGCAAAGTTGTTGGCTCCGTCACACAAAGCAACCCTAGAGGGGCATTTGAGGGACTAACCCTATTTAGCAGCGTTCGGCCAGAGCAAGGTGTAGTTATCGGAGAAGGCGCAAATGATGCACATATCTTTGAGAGAGCAGTTTTTGCCAGAGCTTTCAATCCCAAGTACATTATAAGGGAATATGCGGCCGTGGTCATTATGAAAAGATCTCAAAGCCATTATCCCTGTTCTTAAATCTCTTTCTTATCAATTTTGTAATCAGGCACAGAATGTCGACATCTAACAGTAGAACTACCAAAATGCCAGCTTTTTTGCTGGATCTGGAGGTACAATAAAAGATGCTAAAAGAATTGCAAAAAAAAAAATCAGATCTGAAGGACATTTCTGAAGAATCCAAGGAAAAAAGAAACGTTTTGAACACAGAAGCCAGTACTTTTGCTGCAAAGCGCAATGAACTGAATAAAAGGACAAAGGATCTTATCAACGAAGCTCAGGAATTAAAGATCCTCAGGGATGAAATTAATGAGAAGGTCAGTGAATATAAGAATAAGCGCGATGATACCAACGCAAAGGCGAATGAACTCTTTGCAGAGGCAGACTCCGTCCGAAAACAAAATAATTTAGCTGGACCGTCTATAAAAGCTCTTCGAAAAGATATAGATCGACTTGAATTTACTCAGCAAACCGAAGTCCTGAGCACAAGCAAGGAAAGAGAGCTCGTTGGGAAGATTACTCAGCTTCAAAANNCAGTATCAGGTTAAAAAAGTCCAGCTCGAGGGTAATCTAGAACTCAAGATTATTCTCGATGAAGCTCAGCAGATCAGAGACGAAGCTTCAAAATTTCATACTGAGTTGGCTGAGTATGCTAGGCAAGCTCAAGAACACCATGAAAAGATGATTGCAGCTTTTAAGGAAGCTGATAGGATTAGGGCAGAATCTGACATTGCCCACAGGGAATTCGTAAAAGCCCAAGAAGCAGCGGACGAACATCATAAAATTTTTATAGATGCACAGAAAGAAATTCGGGATCTTGATAAGGAAATTTTCAAACTCAAAAAGAAAGACAAAGATGGAAAGTCTCGTGTCGTCAAATCCGAACTTCAGAAAGATGCCAAGTCCATCTTCGAAAAGTTCAAGGGTGGAGCAAAACTCACTACTGAAGACCTGATGACTCTTCAAAGATCGGGTTTAGTTTAATTAATAACGTAAAACAGAATTTGTATTATGAAATTCTTCAATTTCCTTGCAGGTTATTTAACCTGCATCCTATTTTTGATTTTGACCTTGAATTATCTATTTATTTACATATTATATCTAAATTATTTTCCCAACTCTTTGTTCCAAAGATCATGCAAAAGACGTATGCACAAATCATAATGACTTTTAGAAAATTGGTACCCATCCTAGTGCTGATTGGACAGGAAGTATAGTACTCAATAGTTTTCAAAATACCTTAATAAAATAGAATATTTTTAGACGAATGTTATTGTGTAGCTCTTGCCAACAAAGAGGGCACTGACAAATTTTCAGCTCCAGGTTGAAGGTATATAACTATTTTCAGAACCAACTTAATAATTAATGCACAGCTTAATCTTGTAGCCGAGAACGGGTATACTATGCTCAATAATTTGAAAAGCATCCATGCATTTATTCTGGAAAACAACTGCTTTTCATAACACTGCCGACTGAGACAACCTGTATTCAAGTTCCATATCTGACATTGATGTTGATCCTTAACTTGTGAAAACTGTGAGCAAAAGCGAATAACTGAAAAAGAACTTTTCATGAAATGAAGCAATTTATAAGGAACTACAAAGATCTTAACAAAAAAACGAAGAAAATAGAACCAGAATAGAATCACCGGAAGAGAAATTTGGATCAAGCGTTAATGGAGTTATCTCAAATTTATCAAGATATCCGAAAAAATTTTTGTTAAAATTTTTAGATAAATTTGTCGACCATCATTAAATGATTGAGATTTTCATGATCAAATTTGACATGAAAGTACTTGACTAAAATAGTTTCTCACTTGCTTTTGGATCTTTTTTTTCAGAATTGCGTTTATTCTAGTAATGATTTTTATTTGTGCACCAACAGAGAATGTCTCAATCTCAAAAATCGGTCTCTTTTGAATTTTTCCTACTTGCTGCCCTTGTTCATCTTCGTATATCTAATTATTTGCAAACAGATGCAATGTAATTGTGGCAATTTTCCGTGCTAGTGCAATAATTACATTTGAATGTCAAATTGATTTCTTATTTGGGTTAAAAGAACCTTTTATTTTGCTATATTTTTTTCTTGCTGCTGCCCGAGTAATTGGCGTTAGAATCCACATTATTATATTTGATCTTATTTTTGTTATTCTGTCGTATAAGATTCATCCGCAAATTGGTATACATTCGTAACTATTCCAAGCTATGAATCAAGCTAATCTCCTAAAGAAAAAATCTTGAATTTGGTTCTTTTAGCAATTAGAATTGCTTCACTAATTTACCAATACCAAAAAAGACATTAGAATTTAAATTTCATTTATATACTTTCCATACACCTAATTAAAAAGTTTTTCCCCCAAAAATTTAGGGTTAATTGCAAAGATATTTCATAAGATTCAAGAATGCCTGAAGCCTGAATACAGCGCTGTGTGGTAACTCTTAATGGCTAAATCATTTTATTAAGTGAAAATTCTGCCATGAATTCTGGATCTAATTTATCAGTCTTTATGCATAAGCGCCTTCAGATCTCAGGTATTTCAAACTAGAACAATTAGATACTTTATCAATAAATCTCAAATAAGAACCCAAAAATCATTCGTTGATTCACATAAAACAACATCACATTTTTGAGGTATAAACCAGTTTTTAAGATTTTTAAATTTTGTTTTCATATCTATAGAAACTCTGCTGCTTTTTATATCGTATATAATGAAAAGGAAAGCAATGAATAAACATAAGTTATTGTCTAAATTACAAGAGTTAGTTACCACTCCCGACAAATTAGATTACCAAATATATTCAGACAAAGGAATTGCCTCAAAAAAATTGGCATGTAATCAAGGTAGTATTTAACTCCTTTATGGAAATTCACGAATTAGTTTTCAGACTTTTTTGGAAGCAAAAATTGAAACAAACTTCCTACCAAAAATAACTTACAGTCAATATTCCAAAAAAATAAGATAAATCGGAACTCTCTATAATTAAATAATTTACAATAGTAAAATGTAGAAGTGAATAATTCAATAAAAAGGAAGTAGTCCGTTTAACCTTCTCAAGCTAAGCAAAACGGGCATAATCTG
>PMJC01000230.1:0-1703 GCA_003157235.1 Methanosarcina sp. | reverse complement strand
CGCGATTTCGGTCTCTACCCCTAGAGGAATTCCCTCTGTCATTAAAGGCCATATTCATTTCACCTCCGCTCACAACGGATAGTAAATAGTTTAAAAACAAGACTTATATAACTATTTGGTTAAAAACAAAAATTAGTTTTTAATAACAGATTATACGCCTTTTTATTTTTAATGCTTTTATTATACGATCAAATAATATAAGTCTTACTCATAAAAATGAACAAAAACATGAATAACGATTTTGACCCTCAGAGCTACCTGCTTTTAAACAAAACCTTTAGGACTTCTCAAAGATATAGAAATTACATTAAAATTCACATAAAGATTACCAATAAATTGAGGAAATCTTGGGTAAAGGCCGATCTTATATGTAAAAAAGTTGATCTTGTAAGCTACAGGTAGGAGAAATACCTACAGCTCGATCGAATATCTACTTGAAGATACGGGGAAAATATATAAGTTGTAATTAAATTTAATTGATTATATCCTTTTGCGTATATATATCCATAACTTAAACTAATTAGTATTAACATTAAACGATCCTGACATATGAATTATAAAAGACGTCAGCCTTTCCCTACCCGTCAATAAATGCCTTCATCTCAGCCCCTGAAGGAATACATTGAAACATACGTTCGTGATATTATAGAACTTATTGATCTTATGACCGATATAATCGGTATTCTGCAGATGTATACATATGTAGAATTTGTTAGCATATTTGCCCACTATGCTTCATAAGGTTGAGACTTACATACTTGATGTATAAAATCAAGCACAATAAAGACTGGGATCTATATTTCCAATTTAGATAATTAAGGGTTCAATGCCATTTTTCAGTTCAACCGCATGAATCCTAAAGGATTTAACCTTAAAATTTTGATTCTCTTTAAAAAGGATAATCCAAATTTTGTTTTACGTGAAATAATTTCCCCTATTTTTTAGACCGATTTTCCCTCTGGAATAGATTCATACAGTTTTCTTCTTTCCAGAGGCANNGTATCTTGCAGTTCGAACTTCTTTGTCAGGGTGACAGACTATTTGGCAGTTAGCACATGTATATTCCATCATGGATCCTGCCATTATAGGTATAAAAACTCCACCTTTGAACTTCGGCCTTTTGAGGTATGCTTGTATGGCAGCAGGCATTGCAGCAACGAAATTTCCATCATTTTCGGGGATTTTAAAGCGCCCAGGAAACCAGGTGGACCATTTTCCAGAGACATTCAGACCTGTAAGTCCCATACATACAAGTAAACAGCGACTATTGTTTCTTCGCTTTCCATAACTAAATTCCTTTCCACCAAGGGTTACAGTGACTTTCTCANNTCCAAGTATCCAGATAAACATACTGAAAGGCAAAGCTTGCATTCGTCACAATAATTTTCTTCTTCTGGCAAGAAGTCTGTTGGGACAAGTTCTGCGTCTGTAACAACCGAGACCAAGACTATCGCAGATCCATATTCCGTTGTAATAATATTCCCTGAATATCCAAAATATCCTATCCCAGAGCGTACTGCCAGATACCTGTGGGAAATAGGAGAATGCAGATCAAGCAGCCAATTTTATGTATCCCTCCGGTAAACGAAATTGGTAGACTGAGGGACAGCTTTGTATCCAGATTGCTGCAAAAAATTTGCCATTTCAAGGACTATTCCATCGGCAATGGTATTAGTCAATACCTTATTAGTTTCAAGGGATTC
>PMJC01000179.1 GCA_003157235.1 Methanosarcina sp. | reverse complement strand
TGTTTGTACTATTCTGATGATGGACTATTTTGGAATGTACCATCAGGAGTGACAAATCCTCTCGGAAAGCCAATAGTATCTGAGTATGACTCAAATGCTTATGGATCTTATCCTGATATCATATATGATCCTATTACTCAAAAACTTATGTGCTACTATGTAATTGGAGATGTAGTTGGTAACGTAAGTATAGAAGATCCGAAAGTTAGAACATATGATGGAAGTACTGTTTCATCTGAAATGAATGTCACTGCCCATGGGATATCACCCTCCGTTTTGTATAATAATTCCACAGGAACTTATTACATGTGGCTTGTTGATATCGATCAAAAACCTCATGTTATATACAGATACACTTCCACTGATGGTATGAATTTTAGTAATAAGCAAGCAGTTGGTCAATCAAGCAACTACCAACCCTTGCTTATGAATACGATGACTTATCCAGGAAACTCAACAATATATGCATTATTTAAATTCGACGAACCTAATGATAATTTATATCTTGCGACTGCAAATAACTATACGGATAATTTCACTGTTCAAGGTTTACCACTGCTACAAATCAGTGATCCATCATGTGCGATATATAAGGATATTCAATTAGATCGCAGTGCGGGTGTGTTTAGTGATGATGGAAACTTCTTGAAATTGTGGATCCCTGCGAAAGATATTCACGGAATTTGGACACTGTTTTATACACAAGCAACTCAGGAAAATGGTGTATGGACAATTGATAAAGGAGTGAATAAATATCCTACACATGGGGTAATTTATTGGAAAGGGCTAAATTGGTATGTGATTAAAGGTAGATCAGACCCGATTAACAATCACTGGAATAATACTGGTGCATGGATAGATGATAAAGATAGGATGCACTTAACAATTGTAAGGAACGGAGGTATATGGAACTGTACGATGTTGAATAGTCAATATAAATATCGTTATGGTACTTTCACCTGGAAGGTAGCTTCACCTATTTATACATTTGATAATAAAAGTGTGGTCGGATTTTTTACTTATTTAGACGATAATAATGAATTAGATATTGAAGCTTCAACATGGGGTAAGACAAACGGAGATCAACTGACGTATACTGTACAGCCTACTAAAATTAAAGGCAATGCTCACGCATATGCGGTTCCAGACACTAACGGTACAAACACAACGTATACTCTTGAATGGAGACCCAACTATGTAAGATTTACATCTGCGCAGGAAAACGGAAAAATTATAGCAGACTATAATTATACAAATGTTTCTGGAATCCCTCAGGATCCTGCGGACATCTTAATGAATCTATGGCTGTGGGATTGGAATCAGCCTCCAACCGATGAAAAAAACATTGAACTTATAGTTAGTGATTTCACAATTACTAATGGTTCAAATGAAATTGACTTAAGTAAAAATATAAAAAAATAAATATGTAACGTACTATACAGGCAGCAGAATTAAGAGTAAAGAAGGGTGATTTCTATTATCTAGAATATTCCCTTACTATTATAATTATTTTCTTTATGTGTGGAGCATATATTAATCATCTCCACGACGTTGAGAGTAAAAAGTAAGAACATACTGAGTTGAATTGAAAAACAGAGGTATCAAGTACTTATTTGTCTAAATCTAAATAATTATGACAAATTCGAATGCACTTTGTTTCATTCTTTAATTCATAAGTTCTGAATAGTTTCCCAAAAATAACTATATGCAATACTTGGTTACATATGTACTGGATATGGATGAATTCAAGAGAACAGATCTGGTTAACAAATACTAAAAAAATTAAAGAATGCTACGATGAATAAAATGCTGATATGGGTGGGAAAATTTCAGACAAGAAAAAAGAATCCTATAGCACATTTAATGTTTTCATTGAAATCTGTTTTAATGTTGGAGTTGCAAATAATTATAAACGGAGTATCTTGTTTTGGAAGAACAAGTAAAAATTTACTTGATGGCATCAATAGCATATATAATCCGACCAGATACAACTTTAATTTATATTAGAGAATTTCGATAAACTTCTATTCATTTGAATATTGGAGAGTTTTAATTTCTTAACAATAACTTTTACTCACGAAAATTCTTACTAATTTTGCTCTTAAAGAAGAATAAGAAAGTCTTCAGTCAGTTGAAGACAAACTGATTGAAATCGATTCCTTAATTGATTAGAGATCTTTTCGTATAATTTTGGAGTCCATATATATAACAAAACAGTTTTCGGAAGCAGACCTGAAGCTGATGTCATTATTATGTTTAAAATACTTGTTTTGCAGAAATGACATGGCCTTCACAATTTAAACTTGAGAAACAAAGTATTGATTAATTTTTTTCAGGAAATTGTTTGGTTTTCTTGAGTGTATACAAGACAATACCACAGTCTGATCATTCAGAAAGAGAATTATTTACAACTGCAGAGAAAAAGAAATATTGAGATAGTTGCTAATCCAACTTGATTGCTTTGGTTTGAAAATAACAAAATGAACTGATTCAGGAAACTACTTTTATTTATTCAGATCCTGGACATGCAAAAGCGGATAAACTTCAAGAAAATGAAGCAAAAACAAGGAGAATTAGAGACTGAACCAGAATAAAAAAGGGTAGCAAGTCACACTTTTGATACAAATTTCATAGCATAATAGACAAGGATTATAGCTAATTAGAAGATTTAAAACAACAACTAAATAACTTCATGATTCTCAGATAAATTTATAAGAAAAAATAAAATGTTTACAGAGATAGAGGATATTTTGGAGCAAAATCAAAAAAATTATAATGTAACAATGAAAAGAGCAGTAAAAGAGTATTCTCTGATAATGAGTGATATATCAAGAAACAAGAGGATCAGTTCAAAACGAGCTCCAAGATAAAGATTTAATGCAGTAACTAAAAAAATATCAACGCAGACTAAGTTTTTGTCACTAGTGTTCAAAGAGTGAATCTGAAGATGTTGTGTACAGTTTTTTGTAATAATCTTCACCATTT
>PMJC01000027.1 GCA_003157235.1 Methanosarcina sp. | reverse complement strand
ATTAATTTGTTTGTTAAACCTTTCTGTATCAACAGTACTGGGTACAAGAAATAATTTATGTTGGTCAAATCCCCTTTTCTTATAAAAATCTATCAAATAGTCAGATATACAAAACATGCCATCACTCAGTTTTGTTTCCAATACTAATTTCAATTTTGCACCCGTTTGTTCAAAAACGTTATTATGATAAAATTGCAATGGATGTTCACAACGATCAAATAGAATTTTTGTTTTGAAAAATCTGGATAAAATGAAGGCAAATAAATGTGTTAAGAAAAGGTAGGTATAAAGGTTTATTGCAATTATTTTTTCTTCTTTTGATATTTTCCTGACCAGGATAAATGCTCTGAAATATTTCAGAAACTTGAGCCATCTTCGGACTATAAAAAAATCATTTCTTTTTGTTTGATTAAAAGGGTGATAGTATTTTATGCCGCCTGTTACACCATTGCAATTCTCTACATATTCATTCTGAAAACATATTACATGAGTGTTTATCCCATTTTCTGAAAATCCTCTTGCGAAGGTATAAACACGATTTGTGGCAGCGTTTCCTTCGGGGAATGTGAATGAGTCACCAAAAATTATAAAAGCCATCTTTTTTATTTTCTATTCAAAACACACTACAGATATTGGAAAAACAAAATATGAAAATGGAAATGAATTTTACTTTCAAAAAATAAAATCAACTTATCCCATTCCATAAATTGCTAAGCTTAGAATTCCCAATAATTAACTTTATTACTCTCCAGGAGGTATCTTCAATCTGGTAATCTTGTGGAATACTAAATACTGTCCGATCGTTCTGCTCCTTAATTACAAGAGAGATTGAATCAAGAATTATATCCGGATCGAACCCTGTAAGAATAATAGATCCACAATCCTGTGCTTCCGGACGTTCCATAGATTGTCTTAATGAAATTGCAGGAAAACCTAATATAGAGGATTCTTCACTTATAGTACCACTATCCGATAATGTACACAAAGCATGCTGTTGCAGATGCACATAATCCAGAAAACCAAAAGGTTTCAGAAACTGAATGTTTTTATTAAGGATCGCATTCCCAGTTTGTTCGATTCTCTTACGTGTTCGTGGATGAGTACTTACTATAACAGGCAAATTAAATTTGTCAGTCAGTTTATCTAATACGGTAAGAATTTTTTTCAGATTTGCCTGATTATCTATATTTTCTTCACGATGAGTCGAAACCAGAAAATATTCTTTCATTTTAATTCCCAATTTCGTAAGAATATCTGATTGATTTATTTTAGGCATATAAAAATTCAGTACTTCCCGCATAGGAGAACCTGTCAGGTATATTCTTCTGTGGGGCAGTCCTTCACTTAAAAGATGTCTGCGTGCATGTTCGGTATAAACGAGGTTATAATCTGCAATATGATCAATAATTCTTCGGTTGGTTTCTTCAGGAACATTAAAATCAAAACTCCGGTTTCCGGCTTCCATGTGGAATACCGGAATGTGAAGTCTCTTTGCCATGTATGCTGCAAGACAGGAATTAGTATCACCTAAAACCAGCACAGCATCGGGGTTTTCTTTCCTTAAAACCTCACCTGACTTGCGTATAATATCACCCACTGATGTTTCCAATGACGAAGTATCTATACCTAAAAAATAATCGGGTTTGCGAAGTTCAAGGTCCTTGAAAAATACTTCGTTCAATTCATAATCATAGTTTTGTCCGGTATGCACAATAACCTGATTGAGATGTTTATCAAGCAGTACCATAGTACGCGAAAGACGAATTATTTCAGGTCTGGTACCAATGAAGGTCATTACTTTAAATTTGTGTTCTTCCATACTATAAAGCGTTTGATATTAAGTATTCAATCATTTAGTTTGATTCTCATCAATCGTAATGATAATCAAATTGTACCTGTATTGGTTAGTTTAACGTTCTCAAAATATGTATCCGGATGATCGGGATTAAAAAACTCATTAATCCAGAATAAAGTAATTAACTCCCCATCTCCAACATTCGTAATATTATGAGTATACCAAACCGGCATATCTACGAAAGAGGGTTGTTCACCGTTTAGTTCAAAATGCAGTATTTCCGAGGTTCCAATACGACGCAACTCAATAACCGCTTTCCCCTTAATTACAATAAATCTTTCAATTTTTCTGGTATGAAAATGGTTACCTCTGGTTACTCCCGGCAAAGTAGTGGAAAACGAGAATTGTCCACCCAGTGAGGTCTTTACAGTTTCCACAAATGTTCCACGTTGGTCGGTTTTCTTATCCAGCAGAACCGGGTTACGGGTGGAATGATCTATATAACTTCTGAATGTATTGAAAAGATTTACTTCAAAAATACTATTTAGTTCAGGGAAACAATTTCTGTCAAAATATAGATATTTAAAATCTTTGAGCATGAGAAGGATTTCTGAAACCTTGTTTTCAGAGGTATATTGAACTTCATATCTGACAACATATGATTTTTCAGCCGGGGATATAATATTTTTGTAAAACAGGTCAACAAGTTCCTTAACATAAATTAGTTGCAGATTAGCGTCGATCAATATTTCAGGCTGTTCATTATGAGTAAGCTGATGACAGAACGTAGCCACTACTGAATTATAATATGGATTGCCAAACGGACCGAATACATTAGGAATTACAAATCCTGTGAATCTTGCCTTATTTTGATTTGCCCACTGTACAAAAAGCAGACGGCCATCACGTTTTGATTTGCCATAAAGGTTGTCCCTCTCTTCCTGTGTCGAAGAAGAAAAGAGTATATGAGGGCTTTTTTCTGTTTCTTCCAGAGCACTAATTAATTGTTTTACAAGCTTTATATTTGTATCATAAATCACCTGAGGGTCACCATGCCGGTTCATAGCAGCAAGATGAACAATTGCATCGCAATCATTTACAAATTTGATTAACTGGTTATTGTCATCAAAATAACTGTCCTTAAAAGGCACTGTAACAATTTTTTCCTTTTTAAGGTTTAGAAAATTAAACAGATGTGTCCCAATAAAACCCGATTGGCCAGTTATTCCGACTTTTAACATGTTTTCAAAATCTGAATGGTGATAAGAGAATATCCGCTGATTTCTCAGACATTTTTCCAGGCGGATAATTTCTTGGATCTGCCTGTTGTCTGTCGCTTTAGATTTACTTCAATTCTACCATAATTTTTCATAATATTCCTATTTATTTCTTATAAACTCTGATAACCCGGAAGTTTTTGTTGGGCATTGAAATCCCATTTTTACCATTTCGTCTGAAAGATACCCGATATTTGGATTGAGGTGTTGGTATATTTTCTCTCCATGATCCTGAAAATCAAAATAACAAATGGCTTCCGGTTTGCTATAATTCATAAGTTTTTTTAAGTTTTTAAGTGGATCCGTTAAATGTTCAAAAATATCCTTGCCGAAGAAAAAATTATATTTTCCTTCTATTTCCGGAAATGAATCTGTATCTCTTAACTTGTATATATTCAATTTAATATTCGGAGCAATTTTTTTAATCAGAAACTGCGCAAAATCAAGGTGGATCAGATCAAGATCAATAAGAGCAACCGAATTTATAGAATCCCTTTTATTTAATAAGGAATAAATTAATCCATAAGGGATACCTGATCCATAATCAAGAATATCATTGCTTTGAAACCTTGCTAATGCTTTTTCATATGGCAAAAAATAACTTGACATGCCGTCGTTAAAAGGGTATGTCAAAAAACGATAAAAAATTAAATATTCCTGATTTTTATAATATTGATATAAATTTTTTTCATAATCCGGCATAAATGCGGTAAGTATATCTTGTATAATTGAATTGCATTCATTGTCAGCATTCAGGATAAGGTTTTTAAGTCTCCTGTCAAAGCTACCTGAATCACCGCCAATATGCTTACTATATTCGATTGCTGAATCTAAAATAAAATAGGCAAATTCAGTATCAATTTTTTTCTTATTCTTATCTCTCTTATCTTTTATTTTTAATAAATAATCCCAAAGGATTGGTGGAATCACCTTTCTAATGCTTTGTTTAAGATCGGTCTTATTCATAATATATATTTATAATTGGTGCACATTTATTAATGATTGGTGCCTGACTCTTACAAAAGTATTACCTGCTACCTGCTACCATCAAGCTTTCTTCCCAAGATCCTCCTGTATGAAATCAAGTTTTAGAAGTAATTGCTTTGTCTCTTCAATGTTCAAACGGATGGTATTATGAGAATTATATTCTTCCATTTGGGATATCTGGGCTTCTCCTTCAATAAAAAAACGATTGTAATTCAAATCGCGCGTATCAGCAGGAATACGATAGTAGTTTCCTAAATCCTCTGCTTTTACCATTTCTTCACGATTAACCAGAGTTTCATAAAGCTTTTCACCATGGCGTGTTCCGATAATTTTAATCTGATTTTTCACTTTATATAGTTCCAACAAAGCTTTTGCCAGAACTTCTATTGTCGCTGCAGGAGATTTCTGAACAAAAATATCACCAGGATTACCATTCTGAAAAGCAAACAGCACCAGGTCAACGGCATCATCAAGAGTCATCATATATCGGGTCATATTTGGATCTGTAACGGTAAGTGGATTACCTTTCTTAATTTGATCAACAAAAAGAGGGATTACCGAGCCTCTTGAAGCCATAACATTGCCATACCTGGTTCCACAAAATACGATACCTGAACCGTTCAGATTACGAGATTTTGCAACCATTACTTTTTCGCTTAGTGCTTTAGACATTCCCATAGCATTGATAGGATACACAGCTTTATCAGTACTTAGTATTATTACCCGGCCAACTTTATTTTCAATTGCGGCATTTAGAACATTTTCGCATCCCAATACGTTAGTCCGAACGGCCTCCACCGGAAAGAATTCGCACGACGGAACTTGTTTCAAAGCAGCTGCCTGAAAAACATAGTCAACCCCTTTCATAGCACTATTTATACTGTCATAATTCCTGACGTCTCCGATATAGTATTTTATTTTTGAATTATTATAAAATTGCCGCATATCATCCTGCTTTTTTTCATCTCTGCTGAAAATTCGGATTTCCCTGATCTCAGTTTGAAGAAAACGTTTTAAAACGGCATTCCCAAAAGAGCCGGTACCTCCGGTAATAAGAAGGATTTTGTCATCAAATATGCTTTTCATAATTATGATTACTTATATTTATTTAATTAAGATTCCGAATTTGTCAAGAGTTATTCTCCTTAAAATTTCTTTTGATTCGACCCGGGATATTCTTGATCCGACCTAACTGAAATGCCAGAAATTTAGAATAATAATCCCATTCATTATAGACTTTCATCAAAATTGTTTTCACTGAATACATTTTCTTCCCTAATATCTTCTCAACATCAGAATTATCCCTCAATTCAATATTAGTTTCCCCAGATTTAACGTCTCTCATCATGTTTATTACCTCTGCCGGATGGTTTCCTTTGTAATATTCCAGCCAACTTGGCAACCAATAATGCCTTTCGATATTAAAAGGGTTTGTCAGTTTAAAATAATTATTTTCGGCCCATTCGAGAATATCTGAACATTCATCAGGCTTTTCATCTTTGTATACCATTGTCTTTTGCTTAACCTGCCATGGAAAAAGATGAGAGTAATGATACATATAAATGTTTTTCTTCATAAGCTTCTTTCCACTAACCCAATTAATTTTCCTTAATTCCATTCCCTTTTCATTGACAATGGTTGGTGGTTCATGAGTAACATATTTATAACCTGTTCCCCATTTAAACAATCTGTGATAATAAATAGCACCTCTGCTTAAATTCCAACCGACTATTTTATAAATAATATCACCCCAAAAATTTATAGTTGGGAATGTAACAGCTGTTATTGAAGGATTATCCTTTAGCATTTTAACGATTTTAATCATATCTTCTTCCCTATAGAATTCGTCTATATCGATTTGCCAAAGATAATCGCCGGTTGCACGTTCAGCATAAGCTCTGGATTGTGGAGTTCTGGAAAGTCCCAGTTCATCCTTTTTAGGCCAGAAGCCATCTTTAGTAACAATCGTCAGTTTGTTTTCAGTATCTTCTTCCTTTTTAAATTTGTATAAGCTTTCCAGAGTGCTATCAATCGAATGACCGTCAGGGGTACAAACTGATTTTGCATCCACATGCCCGCCTTCAACAACAATTATTTCGTAAGCATAAGGATAAAGCGACCTCAGGCAATAGCGTGTAAAAGGTTCGCCATTTAAAACAATAATTCCGAAGGTGATTTTAGGAAATTCTCTATTATTCATGATTTTGTTCTTTTGTTGTTGAATCACTGTAATTTTTATCGGCTAATAATAAAGAGGATAAAATAGCTATATACCATAAACCCATAGCATAACGGTCTGAGGAT
>PMJC01000221.1 GCA_003157235.1 Methanosarcina sp. | reverse complement strand
TACTTCTTTTACTTGATGACGGAATTTTCTTGCCTGATTTGTTTCTCAGAACTTTCTTTTTACGATAGAGAATGTTGTCTTTGCCATATTTTCTTTAATTGAATCTCATATATGTTTAACATTTCTCTAATAGATTCACAAAACAAATTTTTAGATCGTGTCCTTGAATCATTGGTCAAATCTGAAAATGCAGATGAAAAAATGATGGGTGCTTGGAAACGCAGAACTTCTGCAATTTCAGAGTACAGTGAAGTATTTATAATCTTCCTCTTAGCAGATAATATTTTATCTTTAGGGCTTTTGATCTCGTTTTTATAACGTTTGTCCTTTTATCTCTTGAATTATGCGTTATTAACTGGTTACTTTATAGGACTAATATGGAAAAGTATATATACTTCAAAATAGGTAGTAGGTTACTGTATCCCGTTATGGTATATTCTGATATCAAAATCATTAAACATGAACCAGTTGAAAAAATGTAGCAAGATCTGGTCTTATAGATTAATTTCATTGGCATGTCTGATGAAAATGATTAGTGTCATAGTATTTTCTGATTGGATGGAATAAGTAATTGCCGGACTGGTAGAAGCTTAGTATTAATCTACGGGAAAATATTTTTGGAGATGAAGCTGTCGACTAAGTAATTAAAAGCATTTACAGATATACAAAGTGGTGAATTATGGACGCAGAAATGATCTTAATAGACCCATTGTAGAGAGAAGGCACCTAGTCTTTCTATACTAAATGTAGATCAAATAATAACATCTGAATATAAATTATAACCTAAATTAATATGGAGAGACAATATGAGAACAGAATTATTCCTTCTGCTAGTATTGTTAAGTGTATTCTTCGCAATAGGATGCGTTGGTGATAAAAGTGAATCTCCAAATACAACAGAAGCTCCAGTTACAGCCGTAACTTCAGCTATAGCTGTACCTGAAACTATAACAGTTTCTGGAGCTGCCAGCCTTACGGAAGCTTTCACGAACATTGCTTCCAAGTTTGAAAAGGAGAATCCTGGAATGAATGTAAATCTCAACTTTGGAAGTTCAGGTAACCTACGCATGCAAGTAGAAGGGGGTGCACCAGTCGATGTTTTTGCCTCAGCTGATGAGAATCAAATGAATATACTTAGCAATAAATCACTTATTGTAAACAGTTCACGAAAAGACTTTGCTCACAATTCACTTGTGCTTATTGTCCCTAAAAGCAGTACTCTTAATATAACGAACATAACAGATCTAGCTAACCCTAATGTTCAAAAAATAAGCATTGGAAACCCTGGTACTGTTCCAGTAGGTAACTACTCGCTCCTTGCACTGAATAAGGCTGATTTGTGGAGTCAGCTAAAAAATAAAGCTGTACTTGCTGAAGATGTCAAACAAGTACTTGTATACGTGGAAAGGGGAGACGTGGATGCCGGTTTTGTATATAAAACCGATGCAAAGGCTGCACAACCTGGGACTATAAAAATAGTCACCGTTGTGCCTGTCAGTACCTCTATCGACTATCCACTAGCTGTAGTTTCTTCTTCTACGCACAAAGAAAAAGCTCAGAAGTTCATTGATTTCGTAACTGGAAAAGACGGACAAGACATACTTAATACATATGGTTTTGTTCCACAATCTTGATAAAATATGAGACTTACGCATCTGAGAATCAAAATCCAACATAGTAAGCGTCATAGTTTAAATTGAAATTCAGTTAGTTAAAGATTTTATGCTAATGATTCTCGATTCAATTGCGGAAGTCTTAACTATTTTTATCACAAGATTTTGAACTCGAGTTATAGTTCGGATTAGGACGGAGATGAAATAAATGAAAGTTGCGGTCGTTTCAAGTGATGGCAAGGTTATCAATCGGCATTTTGGACACGCATCTCGCTTTTTGATATTTGAGGTTGATGGCGGTGAAATACAATTCATAGAAGTTAGAGAGACCACACCTTTATGTGGCTCGGCAGATTTCGAAAGTAAAGATGACGTTTTGTGCAGGATAATTTATTTGATTAAAGACTGTGAAGCTGTGCTCTGTGCAAGGATCGGAAGAAAACCAAGAGACGAATTAAGAAAAAATGGAATCAACCCAATAGAGGCTCCATATTTAATTCATGAAGCTTTAAAAAGTATTTGACTTATGCAATTTAATCGAAAAACGGTAGTGTAAGCACTTAATTGTATAAATCTCAATAATTTATTGAGTAGATGAATCTCACACCGAAAGAACCCAACTACATACAGTACACAAAAATTTGACTTCGAATTTACAGCAAATTCATGACACTACCATATTTCTACATACCCTTTTTTCCCAATAATTTAAAGAAGATAAATAATTAGTAGAATATCAATTCAAAAATTTATTAAATAGAATGATCAACACATGAAAATCCATTACATCCATCATGTTGAATTTGAAACTATTGGAACTATCGCTCAATGGAGTGAAAAAAAAGGACACTCTTTATCGAGTACACATTTATACGCAGATGCGAGCTTTCCCAGTCTGGATAACTTTGATCTTCTTATAATTATGGGTGGACCGATGAATATTTACGAGTATGAAAAATATCCATGGCTGATAGAATAAAAAAAGTTTATCGAAGAAACCATATCTGTCGGAAAAGCAGTACTCGGGATTTGTCTGGGAGCTCAGCTTGTCGTTGATGTCCTAAAAGCTGAGATGTTTAAAAATGACTATAAGGAAATTGGATGGTTTCCAGTATTTACACTCAAACAAGCGAAATCCAACGTTTCCCTTCTGGAAAATATTCCTGAAAAA
>PMJC01000169.1 GCA_003157235.1 Methanosarcina sp. | reverse complement strand
TTCGTGTAAATTAGACAAATTTTTAAAAACTAGTTGTTTGTATAGAAATCATCAATTTGTATCTCAATCCCATGACCATTATTTTTTACACTGAAAGTAATATATATGGATACACAGTATATTAAATAACAATTGTGATTCCTTAAGTGTGATGGTAATTATGGAAACTCCGTGTCAGAAGGCTGTATGGGATCTTGTCCCTGCAATAAGGGCCAGTCTTGCAATAGAACTTGTAAATAAAGGACAGTCACAGGCAACTGTTGCAAAGTTGCTAGGGATTGCGCCGTCAGCAGTTTCCCAGTATATTTTGGGAAAAAGAGGGTACAGGATCGAATTTGAGGGCGAAACGAAGGAATTGATCGAAAAGCTTGCACAGGAATTGATTGACGACAAAGTCGACGACTTTGTGGCAAGGATATGTCAGATCTGCGTAAATGCAAGAGGAATTGAAAGTAACTGCAAAAGCAGTTTTGGTCTCGAAGATTTAGGTAATAAAGAAGTGAAACTTGAAAAATAAAAGCTTATTTCAGTTGAATACCCGCAGCTTGTTACTAGGATAGGAACATATTTAGATTGGGCTCTGTAGAAATCCTTAATTTGATGCAAATTATTTCTACAACTTTTTTGTTTATGTTGTACACTATGAGTTTAAGTTTAATTTCTTTTACTTGATTACGGAACTTTCTTCTCCCTTGTGATGTAGATCTCAGAGGATTTCATAGAATTTGCATGTGTTTTTCTTACTATCTTTTACATTTACTGAGGGATTATCGAGGGTATAACTATAATTCCTGTATTCATTGGAACATTTAGGGTTTATGAAGTACAGAGACTAATGTTGAGAGTGATTTTCCTTATCTCTATTGGATGTCAGCCAGAGGAAAAATTAAGAATAAATGGAATTAAAACAATATAGGCTCCATATTTTGCTCATGAAGCTTTAAAAAATATAGGACCTAAACAGTTGAACTGAAAAGTCAATAAAATAAATCTCCAAATGTCGTATATGCTATTTAACCACAACGTTTATTGGATTTAATTTTGTACTTCAAGTGCATAAACCCTACTAAATTAGAGGGAGTTAAGCTTATGGATAATAGATCCCCAGATTTGCCAAGTAAATTAACTAATCTCGGAATTTACCTAATGAATAGATATTTTCGTACAGGTAACCTAACAGACATCGAAGAAGCCATAGTAAACTTTAAACAAGCCGTTTCTCTCAATGATCCAAACTCACCTGATTTGGCAAGACATCTTAACAACATTGGCAACGATCTGAGTAACAGATATTCTCAAACAGGCAACCTGAAAGACCTCGAAGAAGCCATAGACAACTATAAACATGCCGTTTCTTTCATTGATTCCAACTCACTTTATTTGCCAGGTGTTCTTGACAATCTCGGCAATAGTCTAAGTGATCTTTATTCCAGTACAGGCAACCTGAAAGACCTAGAAGAAGCCATAGATAACTATAAACAAGCTGTTTACTTCACTGACCCAAACTCGCTTGATTTGCCCAGTCGACTTAACAACCTCAGTAATCGTCTCAGAGACAGGTATTCCCGGCTAGGTGACGTGAAAGACCTAGAAGAAGTTATAGATAACTATCAACATGCTATTTTTCTCACAGATCCAAACTCACTTGATTTACCAATATATCTTAACAACTTTGGCAACAGTTTAAGTTATAGGTATTTCCGAACAGGTGACCTAAAAGATCTCGAAGAATCCATAACCAGCTATCAACATGCAATTTCCCTCACCGATCCAAACTCACCTGATTTACCATGTCGACTTAGCAACCTCGATATTGGTCTAAATGAGAAATATTCCCATACAGATGACCTGAAAGATCTAAAAGAAAACCATTCATAATTATAAATAGGTTGTTTCTCTAACGGATCCCAACTCACCTCATTTATCAACACATCTTAGCAATTTCCGGCAGTAGTTTAATATTTATATACAGGTGACCTGAAAGACCTCTAAGAAACGATTCACAACTACAAACAAGCCATTTCACTCATTGATCCAAATTAATCTTACTGACCATCTACTTAATAGGTTTGGAGTCAATCTGAGTTATCGCTATCCTCAGGCAGGTGATTTGAAAGTTTTAAAAGAAGCATTCAATTCTTACAACGAAACAAGAAATTATATAGATCTTTCATCCTCACAAATTATGGTTGTACATAAATTGGAGTAAAGGACAACTTTGGGGCATATACATGTAAATCTTGTTATGACAGCGCTCACGTTGAAAAAAGCTTTTTTTCTGGACGAAAGATCGCAATGGGAATAGTAGCCATGATTTCAGCCAAATGTAACAAATCCAGACTTCATAATGAATCAATTGCAAGAGGAGAGGTTTCTGCTCCTCTATTATACCTCAGAATCTAGCTGGAGAGAAAGCTCAAATCGTAAGAAGACTTGGAAATATAGATTAGTTAAAATTAGTAGTTCTGAATTTAGTAAGTTCTTTACAAGAAGATCCTGCTAAGCGAATACTAGGGATTAAGGAAAGGAATGAGCTTATTTAGAGATTAAATGAGTTATGGAGTCATATGGAGATATTAAACAAGGAAGTGGCTAATTTTATCAATCTTAGAGAAGCTAATCGGCTTTCATGGGAAGATATTCATGGCCTTGCAACAAAGGCAGGAAATGACTATGTGATTCATTCAATGTTCATCTTAGATAACGAACTCATACTTTTCTTGCTGGGGAAAATGAGAATATACAGATTTTAGATAAATCTCACTTGATGATGAAATAATCCTAAAAATAGATGATGAGTCAGTTGATGAACCTGTGGTCAATCTATAAAATATCATATAGTCTTTCTTTGAATCGATCTATCCCTATTTGAAAGGAAGAAAAATGTGTAATTTTATCTCCTTATAAATTTGGGCATTCAATTCCCAGAGCGACTTTGGCAAAATATGTAAGCTTTGAATGTATCTTGGATTATTATACCCATGTCGAGGGATCTTATCAAGCATTCTGAAAAAAACCTTTTATTATAATTAGTTCTCTTGTGGTTGGAAAAGACAGAAGATCTGAATCATTACGAAGAAGAAGCAAAAATTTTTGCTGAATTCTTAACGCGAATTCTTTCCTTAGGGAATGTGCAACGAGAGAGATCATCATGAAACTTTGACCAAAAGTAAAGATAGCACATTCTTAACTCGCGCTATTTTAACCCACTTAATCCTCTTAACTCTGGAAAATGGTGCTGGCTGATGGCGCCCTTAAGGCAAGAGAAATTATGGAACTGGGTGCCTTTCCTGAATTTAAAGTTTTTTAATCTATAAATCTGAAGTTACAGCTTCAATAGGTGGAGTTGAAATTATAGGTTTTTCCCAAGCTTTCTTGTGGGCAAGTACAAATAATCTGCTTGTCGGTCTTTCGAAGATAAAACTTGAATCTATAACATTCCTGAGGAGCTGTTTTTATGAATTCTGGTTGAAGGGTGATGATAAAGCAGAAGTACTGAGTAAAGCAATGGATAAATCTGCTGACCATATTAATACAGTTTTAAAATATCTTGTAGTCCTGTGCATTCAGCAGAACAGTGACTGACATTGAAATTCGGCTTTTCTCCGATGAGGCATCGTATATCAGATTTAAGTTACTAATATACATTATGAAGATTGAAACTGAGCGCAGAGAAATGTTATATTTAACGAAAATTAAAATATTAAGTATTTATTGTTGGAACTTAACATATAATTTTATAAATCAAAATCTTCATTGAACTTACATAATCTCCTAAATTCTACAGTTTTAGATACTAGCTTTGGAATGAATATATCCTCTGTCAACTACACGTAATCAAAGCTGGAAAGGATTTATATATAATCTTCACGGGACAATATTTTTATGGAATCCTTATTTTTGTCCCTATATTTTTCGAAGAAATCATCCAGAAAATTATTGTAATCTATTACTGCAGGCGTCAGATTTTTGTCCAGCTCCGTAATCACTCTCTCTAAATATTTGCGCTCTTCAAGCACGAATTTTTTTTCCACGTTGGAAAAAGTATCGTCTAGAATATCTCTCTGAACGAAGTGGTCAAAAATTATCTCAAGACCTATTAATTGATTTATGTTCTTAACAGATATTATTTGTAGTATTTCATGATATATCTCTTCCCAATTTTCTTTCACTAAGATTCTGTTAAATATCTTTTCAGACATTTTTGCTAACATATTTGCCAATTGTTCCACTAGTTTTTTGTTAGGTGTTTCCAGTAACTCGAGACGCAATTCTTTAAACATTTTCTGACCTATTATTTCACATGACATTCTAATAGATATCTCTTTTATCATTGCTGTGTATAGTCGTTCTGGTGATATTTCGTCGTTTTGTATTATCATTGCTTCTTCTACCATTTTCTGAAACGCTTCTTCCGATATTTCAATATCTACAGAAAATTTTAGAGATGTTTGACAAATCTTTGATTTCAGCGAGTCGTTTATGCATTCATTATAAACATCCAGCCAAATATTTGGGTTTGTCAAGATCCTTTTCATGAATTCAGTGTAGAGTTTATTCGTCTGGTTTTTGGCAGATCCTAAGGATCTCCAGATACTGGCATTTCTAGATAACTTACGAATTTCATCAGCTTTGGTATATATTGTTTCAATCTCGCTTTTTAAGCACATATCAAAAAAGGATACCGATATAAGCAACTGAATACGAAATCTATTGGCATTAGGAGTTTTTGAGTTAAAACTGCGTCCCACGATAATTATATTTAAAGATTTTTTATATCTATTTAATCGCATCTCGGGAAAATGAATTCTTATATTTTTTAAATGTTCAATTTTTTTAATATCCCACTTGTTAGCAAGTCCTGACTTGCCCTGACTTTTTACTATACATGAGTATGGACGATATTGCAAATCTTTCAGGTGCTTCTTTAAAGTCCCTAGATTTTTTATCTCATATTCCCGTGCCAAAAATTTTCTTATATCTGGCTCTGAAACAGCTCCATCACTACGAATAATGAATTCAATTATTCCAGCTTTAACCTCATTCCATTTTAAGTGATCTCCCTGATTCCTTTGCATATATCATAGGATAAACTAAATCGTATTAAAAATTAAGTATTGATACATTTTATTGAGTGTATTGATATCATTTTTGAAAATAACTATACCGTATTGTTTTGAAAAAAAACAGTATCTATCCTTAAGTAGAAAAATGATATATTCTGTGATGGTGATCAAAATAAATTTTAATTTTGGAAAAAGGAAAATTCAAAAAGTCGGATATTCTTTTTTAGTTCCTATCCCTGTTTATTGGATCAAAAATTTTAATATAGGTCAGGGAGATTCCTTGAAAATAGAAATGCTAAATGACCATAGCTTAAGAATAACCTCGGTTCTGCAGGCCCGCCAAGACTCTGAAGGAACCGAGGGCGCAACACCAACCAACTAAAAGAAGAGGTGCTGGCATGAATATGATGACATCAAATGATATATCATTTATCCCATGGGCAAAACAAACCTGCACTAAACACCCTGAAATTTTAGACCACATGAGGAAAAGCATCGACCCATTAGAAAGAGCAATAGCAGTCAGAATTTTGAAAAACGCAGGAGTGAAAGAGCTTCAAAAAGAGAAGTAGGGTATTAAGGTACCCTGAATCATGCAAAGGAAAGTAAACCAACTAGAAAAGTCTTACTGTAAGTAATATCACTTTACCTTAGATTAATCCTTCTGTACATGATTCTCTCTTCTTTTTGCCATTACGGGAGTTGAAAACATGCCATTCAACCCAATTGAGTTCTCCTGCACAAATTTGTATATCTTATATAGTGTCTGGATGAAAGGAAAACAAATTCAGCTCGATCTAGATTGCTGCAACAAATTTATTATTTACAAAGTTTTCACTAAAGTAAACTGGTTACTGACTTATAAATGGATTCCACATTCTGCGTTTTCAAGGATGAGGTGGTTCTAAATGACTGCCCGAACCTTCATCAAACCCTGTAAAAAACAGCCTTCTGCCTGCAGGATAAAACTCTGCTCTGAATGTTGCGAAGCTCGGGAAAATTCGAATCTCTCTTTAATGGCTTTTAGGAGGGGAGAACATGCCAACTTTTCATCCTGAAAATATTCCCCAGGAAATGAAAGATATTCCTAATTGGGTCCTGTGGAAACTAGAAAAGAGAGATGGGAGGTTAACTAAAGTTCCTTATCAAGTTAATGGCAAAAAAGCTGACGCCACAAAATCTGAGACTTGGACCACTTATGAACTGGCATTCATATCGTATGATTCTTCTATCTATGCAGGATTAGGGTTTGTTTTGACCAAAGAAACAGGACTCGTAGCAATCGACTTGGATCATGTGTTGCATAATTCTATTTCCTCAGTAGAGGGATGCACATCCAAAGAATGGGACAATGGGATTTTATCTGAAATCCAAGACTTCAATTCATATGCAGAATTTTCGCAGTCAGGAGACGGAGTACATATTTTCTGTAAAGGGATTATGCCGAAAGCAGGCCGAAAAAAGTGGAATCACGAAATGTACTGCGACAATCGATTCTTTGCAATTACAGGAGATCATATAGCCGAAACTCCCAAAACTGTGAATGAAGCTCAAGACTGTATAGATATTTATTATCAACTGTGGTTTGAAGGACATGAGACTACTAACAACAGTAATAAGATCACGTCTCCAATAATGGATGATGAAGGCATAGTGAAATTAGCAAGTTCTGCACGAAATGGAGACAAATTTAGAAAATTAGATGCAGGAGATATTACTGATTACCCATCACATTCTGAAGCGGAGTTAGCATACTGTGGAATATTGGCATTCTACACTCAAAACAAAGAGCAAATAGATCGAATTTACAGAAATTCAAAACTTTACAACAAAAAATGGGATAGGTGTGGAAAATATGCTCTTGAAAAAGTGATAAGAGGTTTAACTGAAGTTTATACCGGAAAAAATGGTTTCATTACCAACACAGAGGATATAGAAGAACTTAAAGAAATGACTTTTGAAGAAATTGAATTATTAAAAAAAGGTTTTGCTGCTAGGCATTTAACTATTAACTTACCCGATGATCATTTCATTGTTCAAGTTGTTAAATATCTTGACAGAATGACTGATGGATATAAAGAATACAAAATCTTAGGCGCGTTCTACTTACTTTCTTCTTGTACACAAAGAAAACCTGTTGTTGATCTTTCAACTACCGTTAATGGAGTTTTCACTAATTTGTGGACCCAATTTATAGGAATTTCTTCCATTTCGAGAAAATCCACAATCATAGATTTTATTGTTGAACTCTTATCGTATGCAATGCCAGAACAATTGACAGACACAGATCCTTCAATGGAAGCTTATGTTGAAGGACTGTCGCTTAATTCTGTGCAACCTATGGTGTACGACGAAGTAAGTACATTGTTCCAGAAAATGAATCAAAAATACAATTCTGGATACTTTGAATTTGAATGCAAAATTTACGACTGCAAAAGTCATGAAAAAAGGCTAGCATCAGGAGGAAAAAGAGAGCCTAAAACTTACCTGATAAGAGAGCCATTTGTCACTAAACTTTATGGTACGACATTCGTAAAATATAAGCGTAGTATGACGATTCCTGATTTTGACAGTGGATATGGATTTAGATTTCTTTTTGCGGCGCCTACATACGACTTAGAGGAACGTTTACCACGTGTGAGAACACCAGAGGATGTTGAGGAAAGGAGTAAATGTGAGGTCAGAACTAAAAAGTTATATGACTTTTTCTCACGAATGTCACTATTTTCAATGACTATAGATTCAGAAGCCATGGATTATTACAACCAAGTA
>PMJC01000089.1 GCA_003157235.1 Methanosarcina sp. | reverse complement strand
AAATTCCTTTCTGAAATTGGTAAACGCACTGAAGTCTTTGTCCGCTTCTCAACAGTTGGAGGGTACAGGGGTTCGTCTGATGCTGCCGCGATCCGCGTGGGTTTGCTGTGAAGTTCTATACTGAAGAAGGAAACTATGATCTGACAGGCAATAAAACTCCTGTGTTTTTCATTCGTGACCCTTTGAAGTTTCCTGATCTTATTCACACACAGAAGCGCAATCCTGCAACAAACTGCAAAGATCCGGACATGGTCTGGGATTTCCTTTCCTTAACTCTGGAATCAATTCACCAGGTTACTATCCTTTTCTCAGACAGGGGCACACCTGCTACCTTCAGGCACATGCATGGTTTCTCAAGCCATACATACAAGTGGTACAATAATAAAGGTGAATATTTCTGGGTAAAGTATCATTTCAAAACTGACCAGGGGATCAAGAACTTGACCCTTGAAGAAGCGGAGAGATTGAGTGGAACGGATCCTGACCACGCGACAAGGGATCTGTATGAGGCAATCAAGAAAGGCGCCGATCCTTCCGGACTCTTGAAATGCAGATAATGACCCCGGAACAGGCCGAAAATTACCGTTTTGACATCCGGGATATAACTAAGGTATGGCCTCACGGCGATTTCCCTCCCATTAAAATAGGTAAACTGGTATTGAACCCGAATAAGATTAATTATTTTGCTGAAGTTGAGCAGGCAGCCTTCAGTCCTGCAAACCTTGTGCCAGGCATTGGCATTTAGCCTGACAAGATGCTGCAAGCGAGGTTTTTTTTCTATCACGATACCCCTTGTCCACCGTCTTGGTCCTAACTATCACCTGATACCTGTGAATGTGCCAAAGCACTCGCCTGAAAGCAACTATCAGCGTGACTGATTCATGCGTGTTGATGCCANNACAGTTTTGGAGGGCCTGCTCCATATTTTGCTTTTCTGGAACCTCCATTCAAAGTCCGGGACTGGCATCCCGAACGCCTTACAATCACCCCAACGATGACTTTGTACAGGCTGGTAACTTGTATCGTGACGTCATGACCGATCAGGACCGTGAAAACCTGATAGGCAACATTGTGTCTCACCTCTCAGGAGCCCAGAAACTTATACAACTCAGGCAGACAGCACTGTTCTTCAAAGCTGATCCTGACTATGGAAGCCGTGTAGCTAAGGGCCTCGGACTTGAAATAAAGGAAGTTGAGCGCTTAGCTAACATGACCACAGAAGAGCGTGCCAGAGCGACTGAAAACTAAACTAATTTTGTACAATGGTTCCATTTCACCGTAAAATTAAATAAAGTAGTTTTACGGTGAAGACCAATTTATTTATCGTTTTCTAGAGTATTGTCAGCGAGTTACTGAAAACAGTGAGACAAAATGCTCTGTATTTTTTGTTAAATGCAGGAATATACTCGTTTTTTAAGATATGATCACGAACTCATGGATAGAACCAAAACCAATTCATGAATAAAATTATTTCCCGATAAGCATACCAGCATACTGATATATTCGAGATTGTGAATTAATTTACATGTAATTCTCGGAGGAGGCATGGAAGAAACCGAAACCGAACCAATAAAAATTTTGGGAATATCTGGAAGTCCCAGGAATATGACAACTGATTTTCTGGTTAAGGAAGCATTGCAGATTGCAAAGGATAAATATGGTGCAGAAACCAACTATTTTTCCTCCAAAGGAAAAAACCTGAACTTCTGCATTCACTGTGGCTTCTGTATAAGGACAAAAGAAGGCTGTATTCATAAGGATGATATTTCGGCAGAGCTTTACGACAAAATAATTTGGGCTGATGCATGGATAATAGGAACTCCTGTATATCAGGGTACCGTTAGTGGCCAGACAAAAACAATCATGAATCGTTGCAGAGCTATCGTTGCTAGAGACCCGAAGATTTTTTTAAATAAAATAGGGATGGGAATTGCAGATGGAGGAGATCGAATAGGTGGACAGGAGCCGGCTATCCAGACAATATTGAACTTCTACGTGATCAATGAAATGATTCCTGTTGGCGGAGGATCTTTCGGAGCAAATCTGGGTGGAACATTCTGGTCTAAGGATAAAGGAGCAGAAGGGATTTATGAAGATCCGGAAGGTATGGGAAGCCTTAAAAAACTCTGAAGAAACTCATTCAAACAACTCAGATGGTAAAAAAGCTGCAGAAACTTGAAGCTAAAAAACCTAAAATGTTGAATGAGGCAGATAAGCAGTGAATCTCAGGAATGATGCAAAGTTATCTATGAGTTTCATAATGGGATTAAAAATAGAAAGAATCAGGATAATAAGTCAATCGGAGTTTAGATTGAACTTTATATAGAGGATGTTATTTTTGTAAAATCATTAAGCAAGAAAATTAAGCGTATAGCATGGGGAATTACGAGTTTAGGAGACCAAATGATTGATACTTATAGCGTTCTAGCGGATATTAAGGAACGAGGCGCTTTTTGAGGATGAAATGAAGGAAGCATAAGCTAAAGTTGAACCGATACATCCCCCTGAGCAGAGAGGCGGTATAAAGAAAGGTTTCCTGGGTGGCTGCAAGAAGTAATTTTTTATCGTGAGTGAGTCATCGATTAAAACTCTAAAGCGAATACATTCCCATATAAACGTCTGAATTTATTTTGATTTATTTCGAAAATTTACCACTACGAAAAAAAATTTGCTTTAGTAAAATAATTTAATTCCCGATTACTTCTTTTTAAAAATAAAAGCAGTAATTGGATAAAGTAAATATACAGAAGATGACTTTTAATTATTTCGGGATCTTCTTAAAGTAATTGTCGATTTTTTCCCAGTTGATTATGTTCCAGAATCCTTCTATGAATTTTGCCCGATCATTTTTGTAATCAATATAGTAAGCATGTTCCCATACATCGAGATCCATAAGTATCGGATAATCTGGAACAATATTCACATTATGCTTTTCTATCTGCAGGATCATGAGCCTTTGAGTATCCTTGCAGAAAATTAATGCTGCCCATCCTGAGCCCTCTACACTTGATGCGACCTGAGAAAACTCCTTTTTAAATCTCTCGAAATTCCCGAAGTCTTGTTTGATCACTTCAGCCAATTCACCGATAGGCTCTTTGCTTGCATTGTTTGCAGGAGTCATCTCCCACCAGAAATAGTCATGAAGGACATGCCCACCGATATTAAAAGCAAGAGCTTTTGCATTTGCCTTATAATCAAAGTCAGTTCCTTCTGCTCTGGCTTTGTCTATCATTTGTATAATTGAATTTGCATTAGTCACATAAGCCTGATGATGTTTATCATGATGTATCCGTAATTGTTCTTCGGAAATATAAGGCTCCAAGTCTGCATATCCATATTTCAAGGGCGGTAATTTATATAATTCTTTAGCCATGTTTATCTTCTCCTATTAGATAGTAATCGGCTACACAAAATTTGTTAAGAAATTCTAATTATTTTGTCATCGGTTAACGAATTTTATGCCCAACTTCGAATACCACGTATATTTGAGACAGCCTCTGATCTTATTTTAACAGCTTAAGGGCTTCTCTGCAGGCAGCTACAGCTGGAGCCCCTGAAGTAATAAAGATAACGTCCAAAGTTTCCATTATTTCCTCTTTGGTTACCCCATGATTAAGAGCGCTTTTCATCTGTGCCACAGTACAGGCCTCACACTGCTTGGATGCCACGACTGCGAGAGCCATTAAAATTTTTGTTTTTGCAGACAAGGCTCCATCGGTTAGCAATTTTCCATCACATCGCCGATACTTTCCGAGAAATTCAGGGTCAAGTTCCTCAAGAGTTTCTAGAATATGGGGCTTGAATCCCATTTTCTTGCCTATTTTATCAACTACTTCTTTATGTTCTGTCATGTTTGATTTCCTACTCTTTATAATATATATTTGCACTGTTATCGTCAGACAGAATTCAGGTAAAATAGTCATTATGGATGTTTTGAAAACAACTTTACCTATTTAATAGAGGGCAATAATAATTACACATCTCTTTACTTATTCATTAAATATGAATCTTATTTGCTCCTATGTTTTATTTTTTCAGCAATATCAAACCCGAGTCTTTTGCATTCCTGAATATCCTTCTCTGTGGGCGTATGAAGAATTCGAAGAACGGGAGGTTCCGTTGCAAAAATAATATTTCTGCAATTTGACACTATAATTTTCACCTTTATGTGTCATTTNNCCAGATTTTTTGCAACGGAACCTCATTTAGTTCGTAGTAGACACAAATAATCATAATTTGAGCGTTTTATTCAACGAATTTCATATTGGTTTTAATTAATCCCTCTTGAGCAAAGCACAATTCTAAGCTATAAGTTAATCCGCTTGAGCCTAGCGAAACGGACATCTTGCTGCTGAAGTAAAATTCGGATGGCTCAACTCGACTTCTAGAGAGTATCACTTCGTACTTTTTATATCTTTTCCTTCTATTTTTACTGCTCGTTTCATGGCGTAGGCAAAAGCCTTGAAGAGAGCTTCGATTTTGTGATGGTCGTTATCTCCATAGACGCTTGCATGTATCGTAATTTTTGCATTTGAGGCAAGAGTATCGAAGAAGTGCTTCACCAGCTGGGTATTGAACTGTCCCACATTGGGCGCAGCAAAGTCTGCTTTCAGGACAAGATATCTGCGCCTACTAATATCCAAAGCAACGTCTGCAAGAGCCTCATCCATTGGAATTCTGGCTTCCCCAAAACGAGCGATTCCTACCATGTTTCCAAGCGCTTCTGCAATAGCCTTTCCGAGAACTATCCCTGTATCTTCCACTAGGTGATGCTCGTCTACGTAAAGGTCGCCCTCGGAACGAATCTTAATGTCAAATTCTGCATGTCGTGCAAAGGAAGTAAGCATATGATCCAAAAATCCGATTCCTATGCTGATATCTGCAATTCCTGTGCCATCGAGGTTCAGTTCAAGTTGGATATCAGTTTCTTTTGTCTTGCGGGATATTTTGCTTGTTCTCATAGAGCATCACATTCTCTTTAAATTTATTAAATACTTTGTGTTTAGCTTCCCTTAGCATCTACCCGCTGATTCTGAATCTTCCGCTTTTTTCGGAAACTGAAGGAAATGAGAAGTTATTCTCTGTTAGGGGACAGGGATAGGAGAGATAGGGATAGAGGGAATAGGATAGAGGGAATAGGGATATGCCACTGATCAATTTCGGATTGACTCAATAGCATCCTCAAGGGTAAACTTGCCTGTGTAAAGAGCGCTGCCTATCACAACTCCCGCTGCTCCAGTTTCCTTCAGTACTCTAAGGTCTTGCAAAGAACTTACTCCCCCGGATGCAATTACAGGGATGCTTACTGATTCAACAAGCTCTTTTGTAGGGATAGGATTTACCCCCTGCATAAGACCTTCCGTGTCTATATTTGTAAAAAGCAAACTGCCTGCGCCCAGTTCTTCAAACTTCCTGCCCATCTCCACAGGAGTTTGCGTGCATTCTTCAGTCCAGCCTTTGATTGAGATTTTCCCATTTTTTGCGTCCAGGGCAACGGTTAAGAATTCTTTTCCAAAGGCATCGGCAAGCAATTTTACAAGTTCAGGGTCCTGGAGGGCAGCAGTTCCATGAATTACTCTTGAAACTCCCAGCTTAAGA